>JBATHJ010000415.1:0-2250 GCA_049666625.1 Gammaproteobacteria bacterium
CGCACCCTGATTCAGAACAAGGGTTCTGACACCCTGGTCAACGTTGCCCAGGCCTGGGCAGAAGCCTATCCAGAGGTTAATCCCGAGGTCGCTGTGGCTGTCTCCGGTGGCGGCTCAGGCACCGGTATTGCGTCGATGATCAATGGCACGGTCGATATCGCCAACGCCAGCCGAAGCATGAAAGACAAGGAACTGAAACTGGCCAAGAAAAACGGCCAGACACCGGTCGAGCACGTGGTTGGCTACGATGCCCTGGCGGTATTCATTCACAAGGACAACCCGGTCAAATCCATGTCGCTGGCACAATTGAAAGACATCTACAGCCGTAACCCGAAAGTCAAAAAATGGTCGGATATGGGCATCACCGTACCCGGGTGCAAAGACGAAATCGTGGTAGTCAGTCGACAGAACAATTCCGGTACCTACGCCTATTTCCAGAGCGCCGTGCTGGGCAAGGGTGGCAAGTATCGCCAGGGCACGCTGGATATGCATGGCTCCAAGGATGTCGTAGACCTGGTCGAGAAAACCCCCTGCGCCATCGGTTACAGCGGCCTCGCCTATGCCACTGATCACCTCAAGTCAGTCTGCATTGCCACCAATGACGCGGACGCCTGTGTTATGCCGACGGTAGCAACCGCCAGCGACCGCAGCTATCCGATTGCGCGCCCGCTGTTCATGTACACCAACGGTACACCCAAAGGTGAAATCAAGAACTACATGGACTGGATTATGAGCGATGTCGGTCAATGTATCCTGGTGAAAAAAGGCTATGCCCCGGCACATGACGTCAAGTGCGACTAGGTCGCCACAGGGTATAAACGGTTCGGCTCGATGCTGCAGGTTTGCTGTGCATGACGCGAATCGCACAGCAGACGCGCCTGCAGTTACATGATAATTTACCGGATGGATTGTCAGGCTGGCCTGCAGCGCAGACACCAGACATAATACTAATAACTGAAGTCACTATCACGGGACGCTAGACAATGAGTCATTACGAAGAACGTCTGCAAAGAGACCTGTCCGCTATCCGCAAGCAGGTTTCAGACATGGCCGCCCTGGTGGAAATAGCGACCAGAAATGCCATGCATGCGCTGCAGACCGGCAACAACAAGCTCGCCTCCGCCACCGTACTTGCAGACCATGACATCAACCGCGCCATGCGGGGAATCGACCAGCTGTGTCATAAGTTCATTGCCACCCACCTGCCGAGTGCCGGCCATCTGCGGCTGCTGTCTTCGGTGATACGGGCAAACATAGAACTCGAACGTATCGGCGACTATGCGGTGGTTATCGCGCGCGAGGCGCTACAGCTACAGGCACCGCCCACAGGTCCGCTGTCGCATGAACTGGAACGTGTCGGTAGCGAAACCCAGCTCATGCTGAGCCAGTCCATCAAGGCCTTTAACGAGCTCAACGCCGAGATGGCAAAAGGCACCATGATCATAGAAGAGCAAATGGAAAATGATCTCGACATCATTTACTCAGAACTGATGGCTAATGTTGACCGCGACACAGTCAAAAATATGCTGTCGATGTTCGCCGTATTTAACCAGTTAAAGCGGGTCGCAGACCAGGCGAAAAATCTCTGCGAGGAAACCGTGTTTGCGGCCACCGGCGGCACCAAGGCACCCAAGGTTTACAACATCCTGTTTGTTGATGAAGACAACAGCTGTCAAAGCCAGATGGCCGTTGCCATTGCGCGCAAGAGCTTCCCCAAAAGCGGTAATTACAGCAGCGCCGGGCTTCACCCGGCGGCCCGGCTGAACCCGGTGATGGTGGAATTTCTTGAAAGTCGTGGTGCTCGCCTGGACGACAATGCCAAGCCCGGCCCGATTGACATGACCCCGCTGCAACTGGCTGCGCAACATGTCATTATCAGCCTGCAGGGCCCGGTCAAATCCTATTTTGAACAAATCCCGTTCCACACCACCCCGCTGGAATGGGACGTTGGCCCTGCGCCACAAAGCGGGGATGAAGCCGGCATCGCGCGACTGGAAGAAATCTATCGTGATACGGCGGTGCAAATTCGCGACCTGATGGAAGCCCTGCGCGGTGCGGGAGCCCCCTGAGATGCAACGCCCATTAGCGACAAAGCCAGTCGACCTAACGGCATTTGATCGCCGCAATGCCGACTGGTATATCGACAAGCTGGTCCAGGTGCTGGTTTTCATCGGCGGCATCTCGGCAATCGTTTTTGTGGTCGGTATATTCGTCTTCATTACCAAGGAAGGCTTCGGCTTTATTCTTGAT
>JBATHJ010000416.1:0-3149 GCA_049666625.1 Gammaproteobacteria bacterium
CCGCAGGAAAGAACTTCAACGCCCCGCTGAAGGGCTCGGAGATAGTGTCGAATGACAACAATTAACCAGCTGGTGCGCAAGCCGCGCCAGATTAAACGCGCAAAAACAACGGTGCCAGCGCTAGAAGCCTGCCCGCAACGACGCGGTGTGTGTACCCGCGTGTATACCACGACGCCGAAAAAGCCGAATTCAGCAATGCGTAAAGTGGCGCGTGTGCGTTTGACCAATGGTTTTGAAGTGACCAGTTATATCGGTGGTGAAGGCCACAACCTGCAGGAGCACTCGGTGGTGCTGATCCGCGGTGGTCGCGTCAAGGATTTACCTGGTGTTCGCTATCACGTAGTTCGCGGTAGCCTGGATACGCAGGGTGTTGATAATCGTAAGCAGGCGCGTTCTAAATACGGCGTCAAGCGTCCTAAAGGTTAAGGGTTAAGTCATGCCAAGAAGAAGAGAAGTTCCCAAGCGTCATATACTGCCTGACCCGAAATTCGGCAGCACGCAGATTACCAAATTCGTCAACATGATCATGAAGAGCGGCAAAAAATCGACCGCTGAATCGATCATGTACAAGGCGCTCGACAGTATTTCGCAAAAAGCCACTGGCGAAGCCGTTGATGTGCTGACCCAGGCGCTGGATAACGTCAGCCCGATGGTCGAGGTTAAATCTCGCCGTGTCGGCGGTGCAACCTACCAGGTGCCGGTTGAAGTTCGCAGCGAACGCCGTACCACGCTGGCGATGCGCTGGATCATTGATGCAGCACGCAAGCGCGGCGAAAAATCAATGCAGTTAAAGCTGGCTGGCGAATTACTGGACGCGTCTGAAAATCGTGGCTCCGCTGTGAAAAAGCGTGAAGACACACATCGTATGGCGGAAGCGAACAAAGCATTTGCACATTTCCGCTGGTAAGTCGGTTTCGACCGGGGTATTGACGTGGCACGCGCGACTCCTATCGACCGTTATCGCAATATCGGCATCATGGCTCACATTGATGCGGGTAAAACGACAACCACCGAACGTGTTCTGTTTTACACCGGAATTTCGCACAAAATAGGCGAAGTTCACGACGGTGCCGCCACCATGGACTGGATGGAGCAGGAACAGGAGCGCGGCATAACAATTACCTCTGCGGCGACCACCTGTTTCTGGAAAGGCATGGCGCAGCAGTATGACCTGCACCGTATCAATATCATCGATACGCCCGGTCACGTAGATTTCACCATCGAAGTTGAACGCTCGCTGCGCGTACTCGATGGTGCCGTGGCAGTGTTCTGTGCCGTCGGCGGGGTTGAGCCCCAGTCTGAAACCGTATGGCGCCAGGCAAACAAGTACCACGTGCCGCGCATGGTGTTCGTCAACAAAATGGACCGCGCCGGCGCAAATTTCATGCGCGTGGTGGACCAGATCAAGAGCCGCCTGGGCGCACACCCGGTACCGATGCAGTTACCCATCGGTGCTGAAGACAAGTTTAAAGGTGTGGTTGACCTGATCAGCATGAAAGCGATTCACTGGAATGAAGCCGACATGGGCGTCACCTTTGATGAGCACGAGATCCCGGCGGACATGGTCGATGAGTGCAACCGCATGCGCGAGCAAATGGTCGAAGCTGCGGCCGAAGGCAATGACGCGCTGATGGACAAGTATCTCGAAGGTGAGGCATTGAGCCCGGACGAGATCAGGCAGGGCATACGAGCCCGTGTGCTGAAAAACGAAATTGTACCGGCATTGTGCGGTTCGGCGTTCAAGAACAAGGGCGTACAGGCGATGCTGGATGCGGTGATCGACTATATGCCGTCACCGGCAGATGTGCCCGCGATCAGGGGCGTGCTCGAAGATGGCGAAGAAGCCGAGCGTCATCCCGATGACAAAGAGCCGTTCGCGGCGCTGGGTTTCAAGATTGCCACTGACCCGTTTGTCGGCAACCTGACGTTCTTCCGGGTGTACTCGGGCGTATTGAAGTCAGGCGATTCGGTGTACAACCCGATCAAGGGCAAGAAAGAACGTATCGGCCGCATCGTGCAAATGCACGCCAATAGCCGCGAAGAAATCAAGGAAGTACGCGCCGGTGATATCGCGGCAGCCATCGGGCTGAAAGATATCACCACCGGTGACACGCTGTGCGATGTTAATCACGTGATCACGCTGGAGCGCATGGAGTTCCCCGACCCGGTCATCTCGGTCGCGGTCGAACCCAGGACCAAGGCGGACCAGGAGAAAATGGGCATCGCGCTGAGCAAGCTCGCGCAGGAAGACCCGTCATTTCGTGTGCGCACGGATGAAGAGTCGGGCCAGACCATTATTTCCGGAATGGGCGAGCTGCATCTCGAGATTATTGTCGACCGCATGAAGCGCGAGTTTGGTGTCGAGTCAAACGTCGGTAATCCGCAGGTGGCGTATCGTGAGGCCCTGCGCAAGAGCGTCAACCAGGAATCGAAGTTTGTACGCCAGTCCGGCGGGCGCGGTCAATATGGCCACGTTTACCTGCGCATCGAACCGCGCGAGCCAGGTGCCGGTTACGAGTTCGTCAACGAAATCGTTGGTGGCGTGGTACCCAAAGAATATATACCTGCGGTGGATAAAGGCATCCAGGAGCAGATGAAGAACGGCGTTATCGCCGGTTACCCGATCGAGGATGTCAGGGTCACGCTGTACGATGGTTCGTTCCATGATGTTGACTCCAGCGAGATTGCATTCAAGATTGCCGGTTCGATGGGTTTCAGGGATGGCGCGCTGAAAGCGGACCCGGCCATACTGGAACCGGTAATGAAAGTTGAAGTCGTTACCCCGGAAGATTACATGGGTGACGTGATGGGCGACCTGAACCGTCGCCGCGGCATGGTAGGGGGCATGGAAGATGTACCTGCCGGCAAAATTTTGCGTGCCGAAGTGCCGTTATCCGAAATGTTCGGATATGCCACTGCGTTGCGCTCAGCGACTCAGGGTCGCGCAACATATTCGATGGAGTTTTTGAAGTACGCCGAGGCGCCATCCAATATTGCCGATGCCGTGGTGAATCACCGTATTCACTAACAAGTTAAACGTAAACACGATTAAAAGAGGTTACTAGCAGTGTCCAAGGGAAAATTTGAACGCAACAAGACGCACGTAAACGTCGGCACCATTGGCCACGTTGACCATGGTAAAACCACGT
>JBATHJ010000417.1:0-1991 GCA_049666625.1 Gammaproteobacteria bacterium
TGACAACCCTGAATAATTTTCTATATTCGCGTTAATTTGCGTTCATTCGCGGCAAAATATTTACATCGTCAACAAAAAAAGGGCTGCCTGTAGCAGCCCATTTTTCAACACAGAAAAAACTTATTTAGTGAAATACATTACGTCTTTATCGAGGTGATAACTCCACGGCAGGCCGGCATTCTTCCAGCCGTTGACTGTGCGCTTGCCCTTGGTAGGGCCGTCTTTCGCCTTGTCGCCTTCATAGCCATCTACCATGTTGTAAACTTTGGTGTAACCCGCTGCAGCCATCAGGTTAACTGCCTTGGCGCTGCGATTACCCGAACGGCACATAAACACTATATTATCATCCTTGCCGAGGCCTTTTTTCTTCATGTGCGCTTCGACATCAGCGACAAAATTCTTGTTTTCATAATGTTTGTACACTTTCTTTTTGTCATTCCATTGCGTGGTATCCATTAACTCGAACGGTACATGCGCATCGATGGATCCCGACGTGCCCAGGTAGGTCAGCTCACCGGGCGTGCGTATATCTACAAACAGGGTCTTGCTCATGTTGTTCTGGATATAGTCATCCGCCTGTTTGGCTGTCATGTACAGTCCCAGCTTTGTCTGCTTTTTAGAACTGAGTTTTGACCAGTCTTCTGCAAACGCATGACCGGATGCGGTGCTCAAAAATGCCAGTGACAGCAACGGCACCAGTATGCGTTTAAAGAATGCTGTTATCTTCATGGGTGACTCCTGATGGTTTGTATATATTTAATTTGATCTGGCAAGCTCGTACTGGGAAATGCAACGACATTTAATCTGCTCGAGTGCCTGCCAGTTTTTATCCACTGGCTCAAACCAGGTACGCAAGCTTTGTTCATAGGGCGGGATGAAAAAATCCAGCATACGACATTGTGCAGTGATTGATCTTAGCGCGTGGATATTGCCTTTATCGGGCGATACAAAAGCGGTGTCCCCCGGTTTTAGATTACGGTGCGAGACCCGCTTCAGCTCAGCAGTCGAACCATCGCTGCTGGTACTGACACGATCATATTGCCAGACTTCCGCCTCACCACTGATGATACGCAACATGCCTGTTGCACCCGGGTGATTATGCAGCTGGACAAGTTTACTCCCGTCAATATTCAGCACACCGCCATTGACGTTGTCTTTTTTCAGCATGCGCTGCCACAGCCAGTATTCATTGCCGGATTCATAAGCAGCTGCAGCCGCATCTGCGAAAGAACTGCTGTCGATATCCAGGGCTTTCATGTACTCAAGCCCATGCTGCACGACTTCATCTTGCGTTACCAGGCCGGCAATATAGTCATCCGCCAGGTCACGCATGCGTAATACAAATGAATCCCAGCAGTAACCTGCCGCTGCGGTGCCATCGTTTGCAGCACGCAGTGGTAACGCTGTACTTCCTGCCAGCCCCAGTGATAACAGCAGAAATTTTCGACGTGATAAAATATCGTTGATCATCTACACACTCCCAGTTGCAGGCGTGCTGAAGCCGCCAGATTATTTACCCTGTTGATTGGCTTTACCGGTTTCACCGCCGCCATGCTGTTTATGGTAGCGGTCAAATACTTGATGGTTAGTTCATCATTTTCCCGCGCGACCAGCCAGGCGCCGACAAATACGCTGCTGATCCAGAAGTGACATTGCCTGTGAAGACTTAACATGCGTAATCTCCCGGTGAGTCGCAACGATTAACAGCCGCCCTCTTCAGATATACGCACCACGAGTCTTTCGAACTTGCGCCACGCATCCGTGTTCTCGACGTCCATTTTGATAGCATTGCGATAGGCTTCAAGCGACAATGAAAGTTTGCGTTTTTTGGCCAGCATGTCGCCCTTGCCCATACAGTCATCAGCCGATGAACATTCAACCTTGAATTCTGCCGCCGTGACAGGGATTAGCACCAGGCTGGTGACAAAGAATGAAGTGATTAGCGCAATGTTTAATAATTTCATACTTGTTCCTCGTGTGTATTTCAACCA
>JBATHJ010000418.1:0-2116 GCA_049666625.1 Gammaproteobacteria bacterium
AGGTGCCTTCGACCTGTTGGCCATCGACGAATTCGGGTCCGGTCCAGCCTTTCGGCGAGCGTAGAATTATCACAGGCCAGCGCGGTCGCTCAGTGAATCCATTGGTTCGAGCGTCGCGCTGAATTTGCTGGATCTCGGCAACCACCTTATCGAGTGTGGCAGCCATAAGCTGATGCATGGTATCGGGATCGTCACCCTCGACGAAGTACGGCGTGTAACCGTAGCCACGAAACAGCGCTTCCAGTTCGTCGTGGGAGATCCGCGCCAGCACCGTGGGGCCGGCAATTTTGTAGCCGTTCAAATGTAGAATCGGCAAAACCGCACCATCATGCACCGGGTTGAGGAACTTGTTGGAGTGCCAGCTGGTGGCCATGGGCCCGGTTTCCGCTTCACCATCACCGACCACGCAGGCAACTAACAAGTCGGGATTATCAAACGCAGCGCCATAGGCATGGGACAGCGCATAACCCAGTTCACCACCTTCATTAATTGAGCCGGGCGTTTCGGGTGCGACGTGACTGGGAATGCCGCCGGGAAATGAAAACTGGGTAAACAGCTTTTTCATACCCGCCTCGTCCTGTGAAATATTGGGATAGACCTCGCTGTAAGTACCTTCCAGCCAGGTATTTGCCACCAGACCCGGACCGCCATGACCAGGCCCGGTGACATTCACAATACTCAGGTCATATTGCTGGATGATGCGGTTAAGATGGACATAAATAAAATTGAGGCCAGGCGTGGTGCCCCAGTGCCCCAGCAGGCGTGGCTTCACATGTTCGAGCTGCAATGGTTTTTTTAACAGCGGGTTATCGTATAAATAAATTTGCCCGACCGACAGATAATTAGCCGCACGCCAGTAAGCATTCATTTTGCGCAGTAGTTCTGCTGACAACGGGGTATCTAAATTTTTAGTTGCTGTTATAGTCATCTTAAGTTTCCTTTTCATTTGAGCGAGCTAACATTTGAATGACGGATGTTGCGATCATCAACTCTTCATCTGTATGCATCACGCGAACTGTAACCTGACTCGTCTGTGTTGAAATCACTGCCTCGTTAGCTGCATTATTTTTTTGATCAATGTTAATCCCAAGAAATTCTAATTCAGCACAAACACGCGCACGAATCAACGCGGCGTGCTCGCCGATACCACCACTAAACACCAGCGTATCCAATCCACCTAACGCTGCACTGTATGCACCAATGCATTTTTTTATTTGATAACAAAACAGATCAACCGCCTCAGCTGCACGGATGTCTGTTTCCTGTTGCTCAATTAAATCGCGCATATCAGAACTTGTTTCCGACACACCGAGCAATCCGCATTCATGGTTGATGAGATGGTTAAACTGTTGTGCTGATAAATTCTCACTCTGCATTATGTACCACGCCACACCAGGATCCAGATCGCCGGATCGCGTACCCATTGGCACACCACCGGCTGGCGTAAATCCCATGCTGGTATCGATGCTTTGACCATTACGCACTGCTGTCAGGCTCGCTCCATTGCCTAAATGCGCCAGAATCACGCGACCTGGCGCCACCTGTGTACCCGCAGTGCGTTCAAGTTGTTGCATTAAATAAGAATATGACAAACCGTGAAATCCATAACGATGAATTCCAGTCACATCAAACCGACGCGGTATAGGCAACAGCTTCGCCACTCTTGGCAAGCCCTGGTGAAAAGCTGTATCAAAACAGGCCACCTGGGGCAACTGCGGATAATGCTGACGAAACTTTTCGATCAATTCTATTTCAGCTGGCAGATGTTGCGGATCGTATGAACTGATGCGATGTAATTCATCCAGTACAGATTGAGAAATAAATTGTGACTCAGTGTAACGCATACCGTGAACCACACGATGACCTACTGCACTGACAGTGGAAAAATCAATCCGCTGCGCAAACCAGTCGAGTAGAAAGTCAACGGCTGAACTGTAATCACTGGCACTTATATTACGACTAATCTGTTGAGACTGATTCTTTTCTGCAAAACTTAATGTTGTTGCAGGTAAACCGATGCGGTCAATTTTTCCAGCCAGTATTCGTTGCATCGGTTCGCCAGCCTGATACAACGCGAACTTGATACTCGACGAACCGCCGTTGATCGTTAGCACAC
>JBATHJ010000419.1:0-4079 GCA_049666625.1 Gammaproteobacteria bacterium
CTCGCTGACTTCACCGATGGTGAAATAGCGCTTGCCGGGAATCGGCGGCAGCTCAATGTTGCTGCTGTTGGGATCCAGCATATGCCTCTACTCGTGCCTTGAGTTTTTGACCGGGGCGAAAGGTGACGACACGGCGCGCAGATATCGGGATTTCTTCACCTGTCTTGGGATTACGACCCGGACGCTCTGTTTTGTCTCGCAAAACAAAGTTGCCAAACCCGGATAGTTTTACGTGGTAAGCATCTCCCAGCGCACTCCGGACTTCTTCGAAAAACAGCTCGACCAGTTCTTTGGCTTCGCGTTTGTTCAGGCCCAGTTCTTCGTACAAGCTTTCTGCCATGTCGGCTTTTGTCAGTGCCATTTCCTACTCCCGAAGTGTAGCAGCAAAATTCTGTTTTAGTGTGGCGACCAGATTATCAATCTCGGCCTCCACCTCATGATCGGTAAGAGTGCGGGAAAAATCCTGTAAAATCAAGCCAAAAGCGACACTTTTTCGCCCCTGCTCGACACCTTTACCACTATAAATATCAAAAACCTGCACATCTCTGAGCAAGCCTGAGGCGGCGCCATGCAGCGCGGCCACAAGATCGCCGACGGCTACCTGCTGCTCAACCACCAGCGCGAGGTCACGGCGCACTTCCGGGTATCGCGATAGCGGCTGGAATGCTGGCAGGTCTGCACGCATAACAGCCTCCAGTTCAAGCTCGAAGACGAATACAGCAGGGTCGATATCCAGCGACTTTTGCACCGAGGGATGCAATGCACCCGCCCAGCCAATGACCTTGGCGTCGACCGAGATCTGCGCACTCTGCCCCGGATGCAGCGCCGGGTGTGCAACCGGGTTGAAAGCAATCTCACCCGCATGGCCTGCCAGCAGCGCCTCGACATCTGCCTTGATATCGTAAAAATCGACCACATGCGACGCTTCCGCCCACTGCTGAAGCTGCAGCTCGCCACAGATCACGCCGGCAATACGCGCCGTCTGTTCAGGCAGCCCCTGCGTCTGTGGATGAAAACACAGCCCGCTTTCAAACAGCCGGACCCGGGATTGCTGGCGATTCAGGTTGTGCCGCACAGCCTGTAACAGGCCGGTCCAGAGCGTGGTGCGCATCACCGACATATCAGACGATATCGGGTTGGCCAGCACAGCAGGCACCGTGTCAGGGTCCAGCACACGCTGCGACTCAGGATCGACAAAACTGTAGGTAATCGCCTCAAAATAACCGCGGTCTACCAGTGTCTTGCGAACAGCAGGCATCCCCTGGCGTCGTTCGGTCACCGCAAGCATGCGCGAATGATAGGCCGGACGCGTGCGTGGAATGTTGTTATAGCCGTGCACGCGTACCAGCTCTTCCAGCAGATCTGCTTCGATCGAAATATCAAACCGAAAGCTGGGTGGTTTCACCTGCCAGCCGTCGCTGCAGGTTTTGACCTGCATGCCCAGGCGCTCAAGGATGCCACAAACATCCTGGTCCTCGAGCGAAATACCCAGCACCCGACCAATGCGCTGCCGGCGCAAATGAATCGGCAGGCGATCAGGCGCATAAGATGCAGTGCTGTGCTCGACGACGGGCCCGGCTTCGCCGCTACAAATGGATAGCACCAGTTCGGTGGCACGTTCGATGGCGTATACCTGCAGCGCGGGATCGACACCGCGTTCAAAGCGGTGCGATGAATCAGTATGCAGGCCATACGCGCGCGCCTTGCCCGCGATGACTTCCGGAACAAAGAAAGCGCTTTCCAGGAAAACATTTCGCGTGGTGTCAGAAACGCCCGAGTTTTCACCGCCCATCACGCCCGCCAGTGCCAGCGCACGCGCATCATCAGCGATCACCAGGGTTTCATCATCAAGCGCGAGTGTTTTGCCGTCGAGCAGGGTGATTTTTTCTGCACGCTGCGCATAGCGAACCGTGATTTTACCATCGAGCGTTGCAAGATCGAATGCATGCATCGGCTGGCCGAGTTCAAGCATGACATAATTGGTTATATCGACTACCGCACCCAGGCTGCGAATGCCTGAACGTCTCAGACGTTCGACCATCCACAATGGTGTGTCCGCTGCAACATCAATATTTTTTATTACCCTGCCGGCATAATGCGGACACGCCATCTCGGCGCTGATCTCGACACCAAAGGTATCTTTCGTGGTCGGCTTAACTGTCTTGTGTTTCTGTTCAACAACTTCGCACTGGGTCAGCGCCCCCAGTTCACGCGCAATACCTGAAATTCCCAGGCAGTCACCGCGGTTGGGAGTAAGATCGATTTCAATAATACTGTCATCAAGCTCAAGATATTCGCGCAGCGTGGAGCCGAGCGGCGCATCATTTGGTAATTCCATCAAACCTTCAGCCGACTCAGCCAGCCCAAGTTCTTTTTCAGAACACAACATGCCGGATGATGCCACGCCACGTAATTTTGCGGCTTTTATTTTCAGCGGGTCTTTGCCCGGTATCGGTAGCAGCGCACCGATTTTAGCCATCGGCACGCGCAAACCGGCACGCACGTTGGCAGCACCACAAACGATTTGCAGGACATCTTTGCCATCACTCACCTGGCAGACATTCAGCTTGTCGGCATCGGGATGTTTCTCGACAGATTCGACACGCGCAACCACCACATCTGAAAATGCCGACGCCGCCGGTTCAACACCATCCACTTCGAGACCGGCCATGGTGAGCTGCTCGCACATTTCTTCGGTTGAAATGTCCGGGTTCACCCAGGTTCGTAACCATTTTTCACTAAATTTCATAATAACAATCTTTTGCCACAGAGGTCACAGAGGTCACAGAGGTCACAGAGTAAATAAAAATCAAATCGATGATTAATGTGTAATTCATTTCAGTTTAGGTATATTTTCAAACATCAGCACAGACAACACATCTCTGTGTTCTCTGTGACCTCTGTGGCAAATATTTTTTCACGCAAACTGCTGCAAAAATTTCAGGTCGTTTTCGAAGAACAGGCGCAGATCATTCACGCCGTAACGCAACATCGCGAGCCTCTCAACGCCCATACCAAACGCATAGCCGGTAAATTTTTCGTTATCAATGCCCACGCTCTCGAACACTTTCGGGTGCACCATGCCGCAACCAAGCACTTCCAGCCAGCCGGTATGGCCGCACACGCGACAACCTTCGCCCGCGCACATGACGCATTGGATATCGACTTCTGAAGAAGGTTCAGTAAACGGAAAGTAGGACGGCCTGAATCGGGTTTGCAGGTTTTCATTTTCAAAAAACAGCTGCAGGAAATCCGCCAGTGTTCCCATCAAATCGGCAAAGCTGACATTCTCATCGACCAGCAGACCTTCCACCTGGTGAAACATCGGCGTATGCGTCAAATCGGAATCGCAGCGATACACCCGGCCCGGTGCGATAATGCGCATTGGCGGTTGTTGCTGTTCCATGTGCCTCACCTGCACCGGTGACGTGTGCGTGCGTAACAATGTTCTTGCATCAAAATAAAATGTATCGTGCATCGCACGCGCGGGATGATGCGCAGGAATATTGAGGGCTTCGAAGTTGTGATAATCGTCTTCGATTTCGGGGCCTTCAGCCACATTAAACCCGAGCTGTGAAAACAGGGTTTCGATGCGTTGCATGGTGCGCGTCACTGGATGCAGGCCACCGGCCTGCTGGCCACGGCCAGGCAAGGTCACATCGATACTTTCACTGGCGAGCTTTGCCTGCAGTTCAGCCTGTTGCAAATCTGTTTTGCGCGCTTCGATAGCGGCTTGCACCGCCTGTTTGGCAAGATTGATTTCCTGCCCGGCAGCTTTGCGCTGATCACCCGGCAGATTACCCAGCGATTTCAGCAAGGCAGTGAGCTCACCTTTTTTACCCAGGTAATTCACCCGTATCTGGTCGAGTGCATCCAGGCTGTTTGCCAGCGTGATTTCAGACAGGGCCTGTGCACTCAAGCTTTGCAGATCCACTTTAACTCCCTAAAAATAGGCTCAGGATAAAACTGAAAAGGGGGAAGCAAGCTTCCCCCTGTATATGCAGTGCGCCCTTCGCTCGTGACATCGCACTGCGCGTCACAACTTCCAGGCAGCCGGGTTAAGCAGCGAGTGCCTGCTT
>JBATHJ010000420.1:0-5474 GCA_049666625.1 Gammaproteobacteria bacterium
TGTCATCGAACGAGTCCAGCACCGACCAGGGCTGTGAAACATTGTCAGGTATGAAGTGTAATATCCACATTGCTCAGGATCTCAAGAATATAAAAATCAATTCAACTCTCTGAAAGACGATCAGAGCACCCGTTTATTCCAGTTGTTACTGGAAAAAGTTACGCTGACAAAGCGCCCTGGCATGGTCTTGAACTGAGTCACATGACCCGCGGTTATTCGATGGCTTTTCAAGGATGACCAAACACTCTACCCGTTCATTATATTGTCATGAACATGTAACTTAAGAATGCTATATGCAATATTCGTGCATACTCTTAATTATCCTTATAATACAACTGGTTATATTATAAATTTATAAGGGTCTGAGTGAAAAGTGTAAAGTCATCCAGACTGTTTTCGGCATTTTTTACAGATAGACAATGTCCACATCGGGTCTTTTTTTAGACATTGAGAAAATTATGACTGTCTGCTGCTGGCTGGTGTAAGTCATTACCTGCTGCCAGTGTAGATAGAGATTGGTATATCAATTTGTTAGCCTGAAACAGCGCGGCCCGGTTTGATGGTTTTAGATCACCGGTTTATATCAAAACAGTTGCACCAGTAGCGCCGATCAAGCGTCGACTTTAATAAATACGTTTTCCTCTGTGTGCTCTGTGGCCTGGTTGATTCGCCTTTTAGCTTTCCTCAACCCGGCTCTTCGGCTAACTCATCATCCGTGTGCGACAGTTCAAATTCTTCCAGGCTATCGATGACGGTGCTGAGGTCATCATTAAAACGCGCAATGTGAAACAGGGCTTCGCCTTCGTGCACCAGCGGGATCTGGGTGGCACCGATGATGACGCCGCGGTAGGGTGATATCAGGGGCACCGACTCGTGACTGTAAGGGTCGCTGATCTGGCCGAGGATTTCACCTTTGCTCACGCGCTTGCCCAGCGAGGCCGGGAAGCGCAATACACCGCTTTCGGGTGCGCGCACCCATGCGCTGGAGCGCGCCACGAAGGGTTCGATTTTTTTGCGTGGATGTTTGCGCTTGCGCAACATGTCGAGTTCGCGCATCACGTTTAAAATGCCTTCCAGCCCGGCGCGAATACTGAACTCATCATAACGCAGGGCTTCGCCGGCTTCGTACAGCAGGGTGGTTAGTCCCTTTTCGGCGGCAGCGGCACGCAGTGAACCATCGCGCATGGGCGAATTCAGTAATACCGGTGCACCAAAACTATTTGCCAGCGCGGCGGTGTCATCGTCATCGAGATTGGCGCGGATCTGCGGCAGGTTGGTGCGATGGATCGCGCCAGTGTGCAGGTCAATACCGTGGGTGCAGTGCGCAATCACCTGGTTGATAAACAGGTGGGCGACGCGTGCGGCCAGCGAACCGGTAACCGAGCCGGGAAAACTGCGATTGAGATCGCGGCGGTCGGGCAGATAACGCGACTGGTGAATCACGCCATAAACATTGACTACCGGCACGACTAACAGCGTGCCGTTGATATTGCGTAAGGACTTATGTTCGAGCAGGCGCTGGGTTATTTCAATGCCGTTAATTTCATCGCCGTGTACTGCAGATGAGACAAACAGCCGCGGCCCTTCCTTTTTGCCGTGAAGAATATGCACCGGCATCGCCAGGTGTGTTCGCGAATTTAATCGCGGCAGTACCAGGTCAGTGGTGACGCGTGTACCGGGTGCGATCGACTGGCCATTGAACACAAATGGTTTTTGCATGTATCAGCCCTTGCCGCGTGTGCGTGTGCTTTTGCTGGCGTAATTTTTTTCGATAAATTCGATAATCAGGGCTGCGACATCTTTGTCGGATGCAGCTTCGATGCCTTCAAGGCCGGGGGAAGAGTTCACTTCCATTACCACCGGGCCATGGTTTGAGCGCAACAGGTCAACACCTGCAACATTCAGCCCCATGATGCTGGCAGCGCGTACCGCGGTTGAACGTTCTTCGGGGGTGATGCGAATCAGGCTGGCAGAACCGCCGCGGTGCAGGTTGGAGCGAAACTCGCCTTCCTTGCCCTGGCGTTTCATCGCAGCGACCACCTTGTCGCCGACAATAAAGCAGCGAATATCAGCGCCGCCGGCTTCTTTGATGAATTCCTGGGTGAGGATGTTGGCGCTCAGACCCATGAAGGCCTCGATCACGCTTTCGGCCGCCTGGGTGGTTTCGGCCAGTACCACGCCGATGCCCTGGGTGCCTTCCAGCAGCTTGATGACCAGCGGTGCGCCGTTGACCATTTCCATCAAATCCTTGATGTCGTCGGGCGAATGCGCAAAACCTGTGACGGGCAGGCCAATGCCTTTGCGCGCGAGTAACTGTAATGAACGCAGCTTGTCACGTGAACGTGAGATGGCGACTGATTCGTTGAGCGGGTACACACCCATCATTTCGAACTGGCGCAGTACTGCTGTGCCATAGAAGGTTACCGAGGCACCGATACGCGGAATAATGGCATCGAAGCCTGTCAGGTTTTCGCCCTTGTAGTGAATGCTGGGGCGATTCGAAGTGATGTTCATGTAGCAGCGCAGTGCATCCAGTACCCGCACTTCGTGGCCGCGTTGTTGGGCGGCTTCAACCAGGCGACGTGTAGAGTACAGTTTTGCATTTCGCGAAAGTATGGCGATTTTCATAGTGTATATCCTGTGGTTATGCCATGAACTTCTATGGCAATTTGAGCGGTGTTCTCGCTATATTGTTATATGTTTAGTGAGAAAAATGTATGAACACATATTATTAGTATCCAGCGTATTGTTCTTTCTGCAGCAGTGCAGAGAATTGTTCCAGTGCGCGGTAGAGGCGCATTTTCGTTGCGCTGAGACCCAGGCCCAGGGTGACAGCCATGTCATCGAAAGAGAGCTCCTTGTAAAAGCGCAGCACCAGAACGTCACGCGCCTGCTCGGGTAGTTGCGTTAGCAGTGTGTTGATCATGGCATCTGAATCTGTTGCAGTCGTTGAACGCAGGCTATTCTCATGAATCTCGATCAGGGCAAACAGGTGCATGTCCATGACCTGGCGTGCGCGTTTGTGGACGAGATTGTGGCACTGTCTATCAGCGATGGCAAACAGCCAGGTACGAAAACTCGATTCACCGCGAAAACGGTGTATCGCGCGAAACACGCGCAATTCAGTTTCCTGGGCGGCATCTTCAGCATCCTCGCGGTTTTTCAGATAGGCATGGCAGCGGCCCAGCAGGGCAGCGTGGTGGCGTTGCAGCAGGATCGACAGCCTGTCGCGCCAGCCGGCGCGTTGTTCGAGGATAAACGCCACTAGCTGCGTGTCATCGAGGCTAACTAATTGATTTTGGTGCATGTACGCTCCCGGTTTGGTTCACGGGAGCTACTATAAGAATTTATGAATGATAAAACTAATTATCAATATCTATTGGTGTGATAATAAATATTTGTTAGTTTTAAATCAGTTAAAGCGCATCAGGTCGATTTCATCCGCTGTAATAGCACAGAGTTTTGCGCAGCGCACCATTTGTTTACATGTGACTTTAGGTCGGCAGCTCATGTCTAAGAGCAATATGAGATATCCAGATTCTAGTAGCGGCCTGATGGCCAAGGTTAATTGCCGCGCAGGCGTTGAATTGAAATCGTGGCAGCGCAATGGCGTGCATCACAGCAGCCATGTGATGGTGTTGGCGATAACCCTGCTGCTGTGCGCATGCGCAGGGTCAGTCATCAGGCCTGTCGCGCCCGGCTTTGAGATTGACCGTGTAGACGTGGTCGACTGGGCGTACCCGGTTGCGCATATGGTAGTTTCAATCACGGTCACAAATCCAAACAACTTCGACATTCAACTGGATGACGTGGATTTGCATTTGCACATCATGGCGCAATCAGTGGCCAGCGGGAAACTGTCAGATGATGCAGTACTGCCCGCGCAGCAGGCACAGCTTGTACGCATGCCAGTCGCGGTCAATTTTGCTAACGGCATGCCGGTGATGCTGCAGCTGCTGTCGGGTGTTGATGTGCCATATAAACTTTCGGGTTCTGTCAGGCTAAAGAACTATTCTAAGGTGTTACCAATTGCTTACGATGGTCGATTATCCAGGCCTGTCTCCCGGGTAACAGCGCCGCGGGTATGATCGCCATCCTGTCCCAACGGCAGAGGCGCGGGACGTCAGTGAAGCCAGGGTGAGCCTGCCAGTAGCTTTGGAGTCCCGCCGGTCGTAATTGAAACCTTGTGCAATGCATGTATCCACATACATGCAAAAAAAAGCCTCTCATCACGAGAGGCTAAACCACACCAAGCGGTTATTCTGTACAGCAGCGGAGCGCAGGCGCGCGTTTTACGCTGCAATTTATCTATTTATTTATTAGACCCGTGGATGCGTCATCGGGTCACAAATTATTTTCATCGCAGTGACAGCTGGTTGTTGCAGGGATAAATCTATGATAAATAATACTGCTAATATTCCATGGTCTAATTAATAATAATTGTTATGGATATCGAACTGCTGCGCACTTTTCTTGAAGTCAGCCGCACCCGCCATTTTGGCCAGGCGGCAGAAGCCATGTTTCTTACCCAGGCCGCGGTCAGTGCGCGTATCAAGGCGCTCGAACAATTGCTCGGGGTGCAGCTGTTTGACCGCGTCAAGCGCGACATCCAGCTCACGCCTGAGGGCAACCGCCTGATTCCGCGTGCAGATTTACTGATTTCAGAGTGGCGCAAAATCCGCCAGGAAGTGAGTGCCGGCGGTGCAGCGCAGCAGTTATCGGTGGGCGGCAGCCTGCGCCTGTGGGATGTCTATCTGCAGGACTGGCTGATTAAAATGCGCGCCGCACTGCCCGAGATTGCACTGATTGCAGAATCGCATACCCCGAGCCTGCTCACGCGCAAGCTGCTCGACGGGGTTCTCGACCTGGCGTTTATGCTGGAGCCGCCGCAGCTCGAAGTATTACAAATATGGGATATTGGTGGACTGGAATTACAGCTGGTTTCTAATCGACGTGCTGTGTCTCTGGATGAGGCGCTGGGCGCAGGCTATCTGATGGTGGACTGGGGGCTGACACACGCGCTGCAGCATCGCCGCCTGTTTCCCGATGCGCCCGAACCGCAGACACGGCTCGCCAGTGGCACCATGGCGCTGCATTATTTAAAGACCCTCGGTGGCAGTGCGTACCTGCCAGTACATCTTGTCGAACCCGCAGTGAAAGCTAAACAGCTGCACTGGGTAAAAGATGCGCCAGTGATAAAGCACCGGGTACACGCGGTCTACCCGGTGCGCAGTAGCCGCAAAAAACTCATTAACGAGGTACTTGAGTTTTTTGAACACGACTGACACAGGGTTGTTACAGCACTGCCAGGCTGACATGGCCGGCGTCATAAGATGCTACAGGGTTGCGCTGGTGCAGTACTGCATTATTCCTTTGTAGTTGTATTATCGGGTGCTGCAGGGGTGTCCTGTGATGCGTCAGGTTCAACCGGGGCTGCCGGTGTATCGGCCACGGGATTCTCGTCGAGTGACAAG
>JBATHJ010000421.1:0-7588 GCA_049666625.1 Gammaproteobacteria bacterium
CCTGGGGACTCAGGGTGTGCGGGTAGTTACGTGCCCGGTAACGGAACAGCATCTCAGGCAGGCGTTTGTCGTCGAAGCTCAGGTTCAGGCTGGCAAGGTCTTCAGCGCGACTGTTGCGGATAGTGTCCATGCGTGCATTATCGGCATCACTGAAAAAACCGCCTGAATAGAGTTGTTGATCAGGATCTGTTGTCGCTGGAAATGCCTGGTCGGAAAATATCTCCCGGGTTTTGGCTGCCAGCGAATCGATATGTTCGAGCAGCAAAGATCGATGCTGCTCACACATATTAATATCGATGTTCAAGCGTTGTGCGCTGGCGGCGTCCATGGTTTTGAGCGGCACCACCACCGGGCATTTGTTCAGGTGCACGACTTTAAGCGGGATGCGTGGCGCGTCCTCGGGCAACTCGGCAGCGGGGGTATAGAGCCGGGCGGCTATTTCTTCTGCATCAGTTGCAATGAAATCATCGGGCGATGTTGCCAGGTCATAGACCACGACACCGTTTTTATTCACCGGGTGCATGCATATCGGCATGACCATTGCAATTGCGCCACGCTCGGCTGAATAACGTGATGATGCATGCAGCACCGCCTCGTGGGTGCGTAAATTCAGCAGGGCGCTCACTGCCTGTTTTTTTCTGAGCGGGTACATGTAGTCATATAGCCGCGGCTGTTTATCACGTATCAGTTTCGCCAGTGCAATCGTGGCATACACATCTGACATGGCATCATGCGCGGCCTCGTGCGAAATGTTGTTCGCTGCAGTCAGCAGTTCGAGTCGAATACTCGGATAGCCGCTATCGTCCGTTGGCCATTCGATACCCTCGGGGCGCAGTGCGCGTGTCAGGCGTACGATATCGATCAGGTCCCAGCGTGAATTACCGTGTTGCCATTCGTGGGAATACGGATTAAAAAAATTCCGGTACAAAGTGTTGCGGGTAAATTCATCGTCAAACCGTATGTTGTTATAGCCGGCAACGCAGGTGCCCGGGCGGGAAAATTCGCGGTGAATGCTCGCAATGAATTCTGCTTCAACAAGGCCTTCAGCAAGTGCTTTTTGCGGAGTGATGCCGGTCACCATGCAGGCATAGGGGTCCGGTAATACGTCATCAGCAGGTTTGCAGAAAATCACCAGTGGATCACTAATGATGTTCAGGTCTTCATCTGTGCGCAGGCCGGCAAACTGGACAATGCGGTCCTGTCGTGGATCAATGCCGAAAGTTTCGTAGTCGTACCAGTAAATGCTGTTGTTCATGTTTCTTCCCTGTGGTTAGCGTGATGTCAGTCGTCGGTAAATGTCAGATACTTTCAATGGCAGCTGTGCAATATCATCTATTAGTGCGTAGTTTGCAGCACCGTACAAATGTGGTAAATAATCGCGCGCTTTCATCGATGCTGATGCAGAAAGAATGTATTCGCTGTTGCCGGGCTTCGTACACTGCCTGGCGTGTATCTTCAACCCCGTATTCGCCGCGACAGGTGTCGTAATCATCGGGTTTGCCGTCAGACAGTGTGATCAGCGGCGGGTTTTGCCGCAACCGCTCGGCCCTTTGAGTAATGCCGGCAGGCATTGCGCATAGGCGGCCTCGAATACAGCGATTTCTTCACCCACGGGCTGGTATAAGGTTCGTCTTTGACGAAATATTCTTCGGGCCTGAGGTCTCTGGATTGCATGTTTTCAGCACGCGGGTGATTGAATCGACCGGCTATTTCAACAAATCGCAGCGGGCTTGTCGAATTAACCTGGCCTGGTATATAAAGCCACACATAACCAAGGTGATAGTATGTGTATGTCTCAGGGTGCGCGTTGTAATATGCGCAAAACATATTTCAGGATAGCCTTTTCATGCAGCCAGAAGAAGTTAAAAAAATAATCGAAGCCGGTATTCCCGGTGCCGACGTCACTGTCACCGCGGACGGCGGTAAATACATTGCAGTCGTGGTGTCGCCAGCGTTCGAAGGTAAAACCATGATCGCCGAACAGAAAATGGTATATGCCACGGTCAACCAGCATATTCAAAGTGGCGCGATTCATGCGCTCACCATCAAGGCGTACACACCCGAAGAGTTCAGCCAGCTCAACGCCTGACAGGCCTGGTTGCCCGCTAGCGTTTCGCGTAATCGCTGGTGCTGACAATCGGATGAATCAGTTTCAGCATCGCCGGGTAGACTTTCGGGCTGGCGGCGAGAATATCGCCGTTGCGCATAAAGTTTTCAGCCCCGCTTAAATCCGACACAATACCACCGGCTTCACGCACCAGCAGTACGCCGGCGGCAATATCCCAGGGCTTGAGATTGAATTCCCAGAACCCGTCAGTACGACCGGCTGCACACCAGGCCAGGTCGAGCGCGGCAGAACCCGGTCGACGGATGCCGGCACTTTCTGTCATCAATGCTTTCATGGTGGCCAGGTAGGTATCGAGGTAGCTCTGGTCATAATACGGGAAGCCGGTCGAGAGCAGGGCGCCCTCCAGTCCCTTTCGACCAGACACGCGGATGCGTTTATCATTCAGCTGTGCACCTTCGCCCCGCGCCGCGGTGAATAATTCCTGTGATACCGGATCGTAGATCACGCCGACTTCCAGCCGGTTTTTAACGCGCAATGCTATCGACACCGAGAATTGTGGAAAACCGTGGAGAAAATTTGTCGTGCCGTCGAGTGGATCAATAATCCACTGGTGCTCCGAGGCTTCTTTTTGCTGGCCGCTTTCTTCGGCCAGAATGCCGTGATCCGGGTAGGCCTGGTGCAGAACATCGATAATCGCCTGCTCAGCCTTGTGGTCGACTTCACTGACAAAATCATTGCTGCGCTTGCTGGCAATGGTGAGTCGGTCGAGCCGATCCATGTTGCGCGTGATAATATTTCCCGCCGCGCGCGCTGCGCGCACCGCGATATTGACTACTGGATTCATGACAGATTTTTTAAAGAACGTTGACAGGGATAGCCCAATGGCTGCGGATAATAGCAGAATCCCGGGGCAGACACACTACGTACAGGTGACCACAGGCGAATGCAGACTCTGAAAAAAACCGGGCAGGCAATGCTCGATCGAATTCGAATCGTGATGGTCAATACTTCACATCCGGGCAATATCGGCGCCACTGCGCGTGCCATGAAAAACATGGGGCTGGGCCGGCTGGTGCTGGTTGCGCCACAGCAGCATCCCAGTTTTGAAGCCTACAGCCGCGCCGCCGGCGCCGACGATATTCTGGCCGGGGCGGTGGTGGTGCCCGAGCTGGCTTCTGCGCTCGAAGGCTGTGCCTGGGTGGCCGGCAGCAGCGCACGCCTGCGCAGTGTTAAATGGCCCGTGCATCAGCCGCGTGAATGCGCGCGCATGGCCACCGACGTTGGCCTGGTCGGTGACGTCGCCATTGTCTTCGGGCGTGAGCGCACCGGCTTGACCAACGAGGAACTGGAACTGTGCAATGCGCTGGTGCATATACCGACCAATCCGGATTACAGTTCGTTGAACGTGGCGGCAGCAGTACAGGTGCTGTGCTACGAGTTAAGACTGGCGGCCATGGCCGAGCTGGCAGATACCGCCAGTACCAGCAAGAAACACAAAGACGATGTGCCGGCGAATTCCGAACTGATGCAGGCGATGTACGAGCATCTCTTCCAGATGCTGGATGACGTGCGGTTTTTTGGCACCAGTCATCCGGACATTATTATGCGTCGCCTCAAGGGCCTGTTCAACCGCGCACAGACCACGCGGCGCGAGGTGGCGATACTGCGTGGCATATTTTCAGCGGCGCAGGGAAAAAAAGCCGCGCGTTCTAAAAAACCATGATGAAGCTGCGCCAGCCTCGCAGTTAACACGCAGCTTTAGCGACGCAACATATGCCAGCCCAGTACTGCCCATGCCAGCAGGAAACACACACCGCCGAGTGGCGTGATGGCGCCCAGCCAGCGCAGACCTGTCATGCTTAGCACGTACAGGCTGCCGCAAAAAATCACCATGCCGATCAGCATCAGCCATGCGCTCAGCCTGAGTCTTAGATGATTGTCGTTGCGTGCAAGCAGGCCGCATAACATCAGCCCGAGTGAATGATAAAACTGGTAATCGACCGCGGTGTGATACACCGTCAGCATGTCAGCGGCAAGATACGGTTTTAAACCATGCGCACCGAAGGCGCCGGCGGCCACAGCAAGCAACATGCTGATTGCGCCTGCGGCAATGATGCGTTTGCCTGTATACTGGTTTGACATTGTGTCCACGATGTTTTTTGATATGCCCCACAGTAATTGAATGCACGGAGAACCACATGCCTACTTTTGATGTTGTTTCAGAAATTGACAAACACGAACTGAGTAATGCAGTCGACCAGGTCAGCCGAGAGATTACCACGCGATTTGATTTCAAGGGCAGTGATTCTAAAATTGAGTTAAAAGATACCACGCTGACACTGGAAGCGACCAGTGATTTCCAGATCAAACAGATTCACGACATCATGTACAAAAAACTGATTGGCCGCGGCATTGATACGCGTTGCCTCGATTTTGGCAAAATCCAGCCCAAAGGTTTGCGCGTGGCACAGGTGGTGACGGTGCGTGAAGGCATCGATAAGGAACTGGCGAAAAAAGTCGTGGCGCTGATCAAGGAATCAAAACTGAAAGTGCAGGCGGCGATTCAGGGTGAACAGGTGAGAGTGACTGGCAAGAAACGTGATGACCTGCAATCTGTTATGGCGTTGTTGAAAGCATCCGAGATCGAGATGCCGTTGCAGTTTAATAATTTCAGGGATTAGGTTTAGAGTGTATGTCCGCGGTGTGCTGCACAAACTGCAAGCTGGCAGTTCACATCAGTAAACTGGTCACACTAAACGCGATCATGGAAGCGACAATGCCGCCCGCCAGGCAGGTATAACTCAATCTAAGGTTGCGATATTTTTTCTGAAGCACCTGGCCGATCTGGTAAATATCTTTGATCATCATCTCGCGCGCATCGGCATTGGTGGCCAGGTTGGCTGTCATTTGTTCCAGGTACTGGTCCTGTGTCAGGCGGCTGAAGCTGCCAAAAAACATCAGGTTGGCCGGGGGCGTGCCTTTGCTGACTTTTTTATCGCGAAACCGCGGTGCGATTACCAGCAGGGCAAAAATGGCGGCAATGGTGTAACCGATGGTCAGCACCCAGATCGGTACTGACAGGTTTTCATTAGTCTTGAGGATGCTTTGGGTCACGGTAATGAAGACCAGGAACGAGCCGAGTACGATGTTGGCTTTCTGGTCGGCAATCAGCCCGAGCTGGACATGGTGCTGCTGCGCGGTACGCAGGACCTGGATGACATCGACCTGGTGGATCGATGGCTGCGGTGCTGGCTGTGGCGCTGATTGCAGCACCGTGCTCACGTCCGGCTTTACATCGTCTAATTGTGTTTTCTGATCCATCCTCGCATTATATCTTTTCAATGACATAAATGTCATAACGTGTTTTTTTGCTGCTGATGCTGGTTGATGGCGCAATCGTGCCTACGGTCTCGGCATGCGCCGGCCGTTTTACCACCACCCGTTTGCGTGCACAGGCGAGGGCGGCCGTCAGCAGGGCCTCGGCATTGTCATCTTTACCCAGCAGGCGTTGCAGAATCTGCATGTCCTTTTTTACCAGTGCAGATTTCTTGCGTTCCGGGTACATCGGGTCGATATAAATCACGTCGGGTCGGGCGGCTTCATCAAGCTCTTGCATAAAGGCGACCGAATCGCGTTGCACCAGCCTGAAATTGTCCTCCAGGATCTGCGTCCCGAGCGAATCGTGTCGTGCGCGGGTGATACCATCGTTGATGAGCGCAGCCAGCACTGCTGAACGTTCGACCAGGGTGACGCGGCATCCCAGTCCTGCCAGGATCCAGGCGTCGCGCGCAAGCCCGGCGGTGACATCGAGTATGCTCGGGGTCTTGCCGTGCCTGAGTCCGATGGCACGGGCAATCGCCTGGCCGCGGCCACCGCCGAACTGCTGACGATGGCCGAGCGCGCCTTCGACAAAATCAACATGTATGGCGGTGTTTAACTCGCGATCAAATAATTCTATTTTTTCAACACCAAAACACAACTGCAAATCATACGCATGGTTTTTTTCTGCAGTCAGGCAGAGCTTATGTTGTTCGGCAAATTGTCTGGCCGCCGCCATAGTGCCCGGGTGACTGCAAACCACGCAAAGTGTTGGGGTACCCATAGGCTGAAATTAAACCTCGGTGCTTGTGTAATAACGCGATTGCTGACAGCTGCTATCATAACGCAGCATGACAGAGTACATCGATATTGGCGTTAATCTTACCGGTAGTTCGTTCAGTCACGACCTGCCCGATGTGATCGAACGCGCGCGCGCAGCGAATGTGCAGCGCATGATTGTCACCGGAACGGACATTCACCACAGTACGCTGGCAAATACGCTTTGCCTGGAGCATCCGGGCATTTTGTATGCAACCGCGGGTGTGCATCCGCATCATGCCAGTGATTTTAATGCAGCCTCGGTTGACGCACTGCGGCAGCTTGCAGGCAATGCGCAGGTCGTGGCTATCGGTGAATGTGGCCTGGATTACAACCGCAATTATTCAACACCGCTGGCGCAGCGTCATGCGTTCGAGGCGCAGTTACAGCTTGCGTGTGAGCTGAAGTTGCCGGTGTTTCTCCACCAGCGAGATGCGCACGCCGATTTTGTCGCCATGCTCGACACCTGTCGGCATGAACTGGTCGCGGGTGTTGCACATTGTTTTACCGAGAACGAAGACATAGCGCAGGAATATGTCGAGATGGGATTGCACCTGGGGATTACCGGCTGGATATGCGATGAGCGCCGCGGTGCCGATTTACGCCGCGCGGTGAAATCAATACCGCTCGACAGGCTCATGCTGGAAACCGATGCGCCCTACCTGTTACCGCGCGACCTCAAAGTGTTGCCGCGTGACAAACGTCGCAACGAACCATGTTACCTGCCACATATAGCCGAGGTCACGGCGCGGTGTATGCAGATCGAGCCGCAGACGCTGGCACAGGCGGCACTGATAAATACTGAAAAATTTTTCGGCCTGAAGTAAAGGCGGGCATTGCAGTATTTGCGCTCGCTTAACAGAATCGTTATTCTCGGGCAGCTGGCATATATCGCTGCCATAATAAATATAAACGCAACGGGAACCACGGCTTGACTTCTTCTATACGCGCATTTCTGGATTCCATGATGGGCAGCGTGCGCGATTTGTTACCGATTATCCTGGTGATTGCATTTTTCCAGGTCGTGGTGCTGCAGCAGCCGCTGGAAAATGTCGGCAGCCTGATATCAGGTGTGTTCTTCGTTATCCTCGGGCTTACATTCTTTATATTCGGCCTCGAAATGGGCCTGTTCCCGATTGGTGAATCCATGGCGCGCGCGTTTGCGCACAAGGGCAGCGTGTTCTGGTTGCTGGGGTTTGCTTTCGCGCTCGGCTTTGGCACCACGGTGGCAGAGCCTGCGCTGATTGCGGTCGCCGATGAAGCCGCCCGTGTCGCTGCCAGGGGCTGTCACATCGATTCCAGTGCTGCGGCGCATGATGCCTATGCAAATGGCCTGCGTTATACCGTGGCGCTGTCGGTCGGTGTTGCCATCGTGTTAGGTGT
>JBATHJ010000422.1:0-1545 GCA_049666625.1 Gammaproteobacteria bacterium
ACGTGTCGCACTCGGCGTGGTCCTCGCCGCCGGTGGTTATCCCGATGCATACAATAAGGGTGATGTCATCAGCGGACTGGACAGCACTGACAGTGAGACCACCAGGGTATTTCATGCCGGTACCGCACAACAAGATGGCAATGTCGTGACCAACGGCGGCCGCGTACTCTGCGCGGTTGCACTGGGCGACACGGTTACCCAGGCGCAGCAGCGCGCTTATGAAGTCGTTAAAAAAATAAACTGGAATACTATGTACTACCGCACAGATATCGGTTATCGCGCCATAGCACGCGAATCAGCGTGAGTGGTGAGCCGTTAGTGACGACACGCGTCAAACATTTTTAATCGACACTGCCTTGATCTGCACGTAAACTTTTTTTCCCTGACATATTTTGAGCCGGTGCAGTGACAGGCTGGTAATTCTCGCCAGCAGTTGATCGCCAGCACAATCGATTCGCAGGGTTGCTTTTAAATTTTTATCTACGTCTATGTCCATAACAATACCTGTTATGACATTCAGGATGCTGGTGTCGTCTGCTTTACTCAAGCACAGGCTAACATCATCCGCCCTGATACCCAGTCGCACTTTATGCCCAATGGCAAATGAACCCTGCAACTGAAAACGGTTGCCCGCCTGGGTCTGAATTGTTGTTAACCGGTAATCACTGTCGTGTTTGATAACCACGCCTTCGAGCATCGCGGCTGCATTGCGTTCGTGTGACAGCGGGGACGCCATATCTACCAGCGCAGTGTGAATATCGCCACAGAACACAACACGTCCTCGCTCCATGACCAGCACCTGGTCACACAGGCGCGAGACCTCCTGCAAACTATGACTGACATAAAGTATGGGAATGCTGAGTTCATCGTGCAGCTTTTCCAGGAAGGGCAAAATTTCAAGCTTGCGCGATTCATCCAGTGAAGCCAGTGGTTCATCCATGAGCAAAACTTCAGGGCTTTTCAACAACGCGCGCGCGATGGCAACGCGCTGTTGCTCTCCGCCCGAAAGATCGTGTGGCTTGCGTTGCAACAAATGACCGATACCCAGAAGTTCCAGCAAATGTTCGCGATTAACCAGCTCATCTGCTGCGCCCAGCTGGCTGTGTCTGCAGCTGCGCTTCAATCCATACTCCAGATTGTGCTCAACGCTTTTATGCACAAACAGGCGACTGTCCTGGAACACATACCCCAGGTTACGCTGATGTGTCGGTGTCGAACTGTTTTGCGTCAACCAGCTATGTCCATTGAGCATGATCTGCCCCGTGGTGTCGCTTTCAAGTCCGGCGATACAACGTAGCAGCGTAGTTTTTCCAGAGCCCGAACTGCCGAATATGCCGAGCACACCACGTGAAGGGATTGAGAAACTGGCATGCAGCGTAAAATCTTTGCGCTGTAGACTGATGTCACAATGGCCCGCGCTCATGCACGCACCTGTTCACGGTGATTCACGACATACATCGTTAACATGGCAACGAATGCAAAGCCGAGCAAAATTGCAGACAGCAGATGCGCATTACTGTAATCCAGCATTTCCACGTGGTCGTA
>JBATHJ010000423.1:0-14292 GCA_049666625.1 Gammaproteobacteria bacterium
CGAGCCTGATAACGGCGGGTAATTTGCGCATAGCGGGTACCTGAAAACAAAAAACCCTGGTGGGATAATCACCTGGGGCTTTTTAATAAAAGGCAATACATGGTTAGCGTGCCCTTTATGTGATTTCTAATTTCGAATCATGAATCCGGATAATTATTGATCTTATCCACCCTGATTTATTCAATCCTTTTTTCTGCGGTCTTTTAGATTGCGCCGTCTATCGATGGTGAATCTAAGCGCCTGGCCCTGGTAGCCAGGATTGCGCTCGGTACGACGATCACTATTCACCGCCCTGCGATCCAGATTCAGTTTCCGTTTTGGGTCTTTTGATGTGATGGCATCCTGCAGTCTTCTACCAAACTTTTTCTTTTCAGTATTTTCCATAGCGGATTCGTGCTCTGACCCTGTATCTTTTGCAGTGTTATTCTGCGGTGTTTTAGGTGGTTCCATTGGTACACTCCATCGCCATATTATTATATCGGCTTATAATACAACGTGGGTCTGATAACAACTAACGCTTTATTTACAGGTAATTACTACTAGCACCGGGCTGCGGCCGTGATGCGTCGGACGCGCTAATTGAGTTTGAGGCAGCACGCTGAATTAGCTACCGCATTGAATGCAGGCCTATCATGTTGCCTTCCGTATCAACCACCAGCGCAATAAATCCATACTGGCCAATTGATTTTTTCGGTGCTTTGATGGCGCCACCGGCCGTGCTGGCGCGCTCGGCCTCGACTGCGCAATCGACACAGGTGAAATAAACAATGGTGCTATTTGCACCAGGCGGGAAACCCGGTAGTTTGATCAAAGCCGCTGGCGCACCATAGGCATCCTGCAGCATTGGGAAAGCCCACATTTGAAATTCGGTTCCGTCGAGCTTCTGAAGCTCAATGCCTAAAACAGTCTCATAGAAAGTTTTCGCGCGGTTCATGTCATCAACATAAATCTCAAACCAGCCTACTGGGTTATGCAGAGCACCCCCCGTTCGATCAATACATTATCAAATACCTGGCCCCTGCACCTGACGCGACCTGACGGCATTGCATACATCGCAGTGCAACGAAGCGACATCTAAAACCGGTCAGTGTTGATGCATTTGCACGGTATATGGCAGCTTATTTTTCATCTTCTGGATGAGAAACGCCAGTGAACTTAAAAATGAGTTTGCTAAAGGGTTTATCCATGGGGCGAAGAACATAAGCTGCTGCTGCAGGCATTAACCCGTAGAAAAACATTTCTTCGGTGTCCTCGGCGACAAACAGTACTAATACAACAATAATGGCAATGGTTATCAGGATATAAATAGCCCATGCCATTTTAGTGTAGGCAATATACTTATCATTTTGATTATCTGTCATAGTCTTCGATTTCCAGTAAGCCTTATTGTAATAACACAATTGTTGTTGGTTAATATTACCAGTAATAACTAATACATCACAAATACGCTTCGAGCAATTCGATCCAGTGCACTACCGGTTTATTTGCCCCTGTAGCCAGGTGTAACTGGCAGCCAATATTCGCAGTCGCAATCACGTCGGGTTCCTCGGCTTCGAGGGAATGTAACTTGTTTTTAAGCAACTGCCCCGATAGCTTTGGCTGAAGAATCGAGTAAGTACCGGCTGAACCACAGCACAGGTGTGAATCATTTACCCTGCATAAAGTGAAGCCGGCTTTTTCGAGGATTTGTTCGACCACACCGTTGAGTTGCTGGCCGTGTTGCAGTGTGCACGGGCTGTGAAACGCGACCTTGATGTTGGCGTCTTCTGATTTTGCTATGGGCAAGGTTTCTGTCAGCATGATTTCGCAGATATCTTTTGCCAGCGCGCTGACGCGTTTTGCTTTTTCAGCATAGGCGCTGTCGTGCTGCAGCAAGATGTCGTATTCCTTTATTACTGCGCCGCAACCGCTGGCGGTAATCACGATGGCTTCTGCGCCCTGCTCGATGTGCGGCCACCAGGCGTCGATATTATTGCGCATGAAGTTCAGCGCTTCTTCGGGTGCTGACAGGTGATGACTCACTGCGCCACAGCAACCCGCCCGGGGTGCTGCGATTAACTCGATGCCGAGCTTATCCAGCAGTTTTGCGCTGGCGGCATTGGTGTCGGGCGTGACTGCGCTTTGCACGCAACCCTGCAATACCAGCATTTTGCGAGGGTGGCTACCGACCTGCCAGTCGCGTGCCCGCTGGCGCTGGGGAATTTTTTTTGCCAGCACTGCTGGCAGTACTGGTTTGAACGCCTGGCCGATGCGAATCAGGCTGCCGATGCGTTTCGGATAAGCAAATATTTTTCTCAGGGTAAATCGCTGGAATTTTTCAAACGCACCGCGCGGCGCCTTGTGTTCGACCAGTTCACGACCGATATCGACCAGGCGCCCATAACGCACACCCGAAGGACAGGTGGTTTCGCAGGCGCGGCAGGTGAGACAACGATCGAGATGGTTGCGCGTTTTTACGGTAACTTCATTACCTTCCAGTGCCTGCTTGATGAGATAAATACGGCCGCGTGGTCCGTCTAGTTCATCGCCAAGTAGCTGGTAGGTCGGGCAGGTGGCGGTGCAAAATCCGCAGTGCACACAACTGCGCAAAATAGAATCTGCTTCGCGGCCCTGCGCGGTATCGAGCAAAGCCTGTGTGATTTTTGTTTGCATGGCCTAGCTTAGTTCCGCGTACATACGCCCGGGATTTAAGATTCCTTTCGGGTCGAATGCTGCTTTTAATTTTTGATGCATGCGTAACACACCTGCATCGAGCGGATGAAACCGGTCATCGCCTGTGCCGCGGAATAATGTTGCATGGCCGCCTGCGGATGCTGCCAGTGCGCGCACATTGCTGGTCGCTGCATCGGTCAGGTACCAGCGCAGTGCGCCACCCCATTCGTATAAACACCTGGCATCAAGTTTTAGCGGCTCAGCGTTGGATTCTACCGATAACCGCCACAGCGATTTACTGCTTATGAAAAATGCATGTTTTTGTTCGCGCAGTTTTTTCCAGAAGCCATCTTCCTCTGCAATGATCTCACCACCGACGCGGGCATGTGCCGCGTGAACACCGTCTTCACTGGATCCCAGCCGCACAAAAAGTCGATCGCCGTCAAAACAGGTAGCGCTGACGGGCATCGGCGTGCGCGACCATTGATGCATGTATTGCAGCGCCTGGTTCGGGTTGGATTCGAGCGCGAGGGTGATTTCACTTTCGGGTTTCGGCAATACTTTAAGCGATACCTCGGTAATCACACCCAGTGTGCCCATGGCCCCGGCCATCAGGCGCGAGACATCATAGCCGGCGACATTTTTCATGACCTCGCCGCCGAATGCGAGCAGCTCACCTTTGCCATTAATTATTTTACAGCCGAGCACGAAGTCACGCGCTGCACCTGCATAAGCACGTCTCGGGCCTGATAAATTACACGCCACTGTTCCGCCTATGCTTGCATGTTCACCGTAATGCGGCGGCTCAAACGCCAGCATCTGGTTCTGTTCGGCGAGCGCAGATTCGATTTCATTCAACGATGTACCACTGCGTGCGGTAATGACCAGCTCGGTCGGCGCATAATTGACGATACCGCTATGTTCGTGCACGCTCAGTGTGTCTGCGACGCACGCGCGACCGTAAAATTCCTTGCTGTTACCACCCTGTATACACAGTGGTGTATTGCTTGCATATGCAGCCTGCACCTGTTGCTGCAGCTGTTCGCTTACATCACTCATTATTTTAAAAACGCTCCAGTTCCGGATGCGACAACTTACCGTGATGCACATGCATGGCGCCGAACTCCGCACAACGGTGCAGCGTTGGTACAGCCTTGCCAGGGTTTAATAATTCTTTTTCATCGAAGGCGTGCTTGATGGCATGGAACTGCTCTAGTTCGGCAGAATGAAACTGCACGCACATCTGGTTTATTTTTTCCATGCCGACACCGTGCTCGCCGGTAATGGTGCCGCCGACATCAACACACAGCTCAAGAATTTTTCCACCAAACTCTTCGGTGCGTTCAAGTTCGCCTGGTTTGTTGGCGTCGTACAATATCAGCGGGTGCAGGTTGCCATCACCGGCATGAAATACATTCGCCACCGGCAGTCCGTATTCTTTTGACAGGCTGGCGATGGTATTGAGCACATGCGGCAAATGCATGCGCGGGATGGTGCCATCCATGCAGTAATAGTCCGGCGAGATTCTGCCGACCGCGGGAAACGCCGCCTTGCGACCTTTCCAGAATATCATGCGCTCGGCCTCATCTTTTGCTGTGCGCACTTCGGTCGCACCGCTGTGTTTCAATATGGCGCGCACTTTGGCAACGTGCGCCGAGACTTCTTCGTTGGTGCCATCGAGTTCGCATAACAATATTGCTTCAGCATCGAGCGGATACCCTGCGTGTACAAAATCTTCCGCGGCTTTTATCGCAAGCCGGTCCATCATTTCAAGCCCGGCCGGAATAATCCCCGCTGAAATTATATCGCCCACCGCGGCACCGGCTTTTGCCACATCATCAAACGCGGCGAGCAGCACCTGCGCGCGCTCAGGCACTGGCAACAACTTGACCGTGACTTCGACAATCACCCCAAGCATGCCTTCTGAACCCGTCATTAGTGCAAGCAGGTCATAGCCTGCGCTGTCCAGGCCACCGCCGCCGATAGTGAGCAGTTCACCCTCGATGGTCACCAGTTTGAGTTGCTGGATATTGTGCACAGTGAGTCCGTACTTGAGGCAATGCACGCCGCCTGAGTTTTCGGCGACATTGCCGCCGATGCTGCAGGCAATTTGCGACGAGGGATCGGGCGCGTAATACAGCCCCAGGTTTTCGACCGCCTGTGAAATAGCCAGGTTGCGCACACCCGGCTGTACCCGTGCCACGCGGCGTTCGGCATCTATGTCGATGATCTGGTTGAATCTGGCGAGACTCAGCAGCACGCCGTCGGCATGCGGCAGTGCGCCGCCGGACAACCCCGTGCCCGCGCCGCGTGCCACCACCGGCACCTCGTGCTGGTAACAATACGCCAGTATTGCCTGCACCTGCTCGACCGTCTCCGGCAATACCACTACCAGCGGCAGTTCGCGGTAGGCCGAGAGCCCGTCACATTCGTACGGGCGCATGTCTTCAGCCTGGTGCAACACCGCTTCCGTCCGGGTAATCTGCTGCAACTGCTTTACCAGTGTTGACTTGTCGATGCTGCTCATGTGGATGCGTATTGCCTGACTCTATATAAGGGTGGCTTAAGTTATCAGCATCAGGCTATATTGCAAGCCAGCCTGGTTTCATACTGCGCAATCACTGGCAGGGCCTGATGTCCAGGAGTAAACTTGGGTTATTATGCAAGCACTGACATCGTGATTCACTTACAACGCACACGGATATTGATTTTCCTGCTCGGGCTGATCTTGCTCCTCGGGCAGTTTGTTTCGCTTGCGCACGCGACTGAACACCCGTTTCATGTGCACGGCGATTATTGTGTATCTCTCTCCTCACTCGAACATGCTTCCGGCGCCCTGCTGACACACACCCTCCAGCTTGGCACCCTGTTTGTCTGCACCGAGTCTGCCAGCGCATTGCTGGTCAACCACGCTTCAGTAAGCACCACTCGCTACCAGGCGCGCGCGCCGCCCGTTTCCGCAAACATTTAAATCCTGCCGGCCCCTGCCTGTGTTTCAGGTGATGGCCGTGATTTTTATATTTGTTTGCGAGACAAAATGTATGCGTATTTTAAATTTATCTGCCGCGGCCACACTGCTTGTGCTGCCCGCTATACCTGTACAGGCTTCACAGAACAGCTTCAATCCTGCGATTAGCCTGGTGCTTGACGGTCACTACGCGAGCTATGACAAGCCTGCCGGAAATTACACCCTGCCCGGATTCATGCTCGGCGAAGAAGCCGGGCTCGATGACGAAGGCTTTGCGATTGGCGAATCCGAACTCATCGCGAGCGCAAATATCGACAGCCAGTTTTATGGCAAGCTCACCCTGGCGATTGCCGATAGCGCAGGTGCGAGCGAGCTTGGCATCGAAGAGGCCTATGTCGACGCCCTCGGCATCGGCAACGGTGTCAGCCTCAGGTTCGGTCGCTTTTTTTCCGCCTTCGGTTATCTCAATGAACAGCATGCACATGCCTGGGATTTTGCCGATGCCCCGCTGGTGTATCGCGCCATGTTCGGTGACCAGTTAAAAGACGACGGTATACAGCTGGTGTATCTTGCTCCGACCGACTTGTTTTTATCCATCGGCGCAGAATTGCTCAGTGGTAAACAGTACCCCGCCGGTGGCGACCAGCAGGGCGCGGGTGCGTGGACCGCGTTTATCAATGTCGGTGACGACATCGGCGTGGCGCACAGCTGGCTGCTTGGGCTCAACCACTGGCAGGCCGATGTGAAACAGCGCACCGCGGGCGAAATCGATTTTGCTGGCAATCTCGCCACGCCCGCATTCAGCGGTAACAGCAAGATCAACGCGATCGATTTTGTCTACAAGTGGGCGCCGAATGGCAATCCGAAAAATGAAAACTTCAAGTTCCAGTTTGAATATTTTGATCGACGCGAAAACGGCGACCTTAGCCTGATCGACAGCGTGCCACTGGCAATGTCGAGTTATGCAGGCGATCAATCCGGCTGGTATGCACAAACCCTCTACCAGTTCGCTTCGCAGTGGCGCACCGGCCTGCGGTTCGATCAGCTCAACAGTGACAATACTGCTAGTGACAGCAGTGTGCTTGCGTCTGCAAACCTCGATAACCTGGGCCACACGCCGAAACGCCAGAGCCTGATGCTGGAATGGCTGCCGAGCGAATTTTCGCGCCTGCGCCTACAGCTCAATCGCGATGCATCCACGCCACAGACTGACAACCAGCTACTGCTGCAATACACCATGAGCCTCGGCAGTCACGGCGCGCATGCGTATTAGGAGCCACTCAGATGATTAAAACTGTTTTCACACTCGCATTATTGCTGGCAAGCCAGGGCGCCTCTGCCGCGCTGAATGTATTCACCTGCGAACCCGAATGGGCGGCACTGGCAAAAGCAATCGGCGGTGACCTGCTGAAGATTGATAGCGCCACCACGTCATTGCAGGACCCGCATCATGTCCAGGCGCGCCCCAGCCTGATTGCCAAAGCACGTAATGCCGACCTGCTGGTGTGCACCGGCGCCGAACTTGAAATCGGCTGGTTGCCGGTGTTGCTCAACAAATCCGGCAACAGCGAGCTGCAAGCAGGACAGCCTGCGTATTTCATGGCGAGTGACTTCGTTGACATGCTCAACAAGCCCGAGGTACTCGATCGTAGCCTGGGTGATATTCATGCCGACGGGAATCCACATGTTCATCTTGATCCGCGCAATCTCCTCAAGCTGGCAAACGCACTCGCAGGCAGGCTGGCCACTCTCGATGCCGCCAACAAAAGCGCCTACGAAAACGGGCTGAAAGATTTTACCCAACGCTGGCAGACGGCGATGACAAAGTGGCAAACCAAAGCCGCGAAACTACGCGGCAAACGCCTGGTGGTCCACCATGACAGCTGGGTGTACCTGGTTCACTGGCTGGGCATGAAACAGGTCGCCACGCTGGAAACAAAACCCGGCGTGCCACCGGGCAGTGCACATCTTGAAGCATTGCTCGAACAGATGCAGCGCGCACCTGCCGACATGATTGTCTACGCCGGTTACCAGGATGATCGCGCCGCACACTGGTTGCATGATAAAACCGGCATTCGTGTTGTCGAGCTGCCATTCAGTCCGGCTGAAAACGAAGACCTTTTCCACTGGTTCGACACCGTGGTTTCCAGGCTGCAGGCAGCGGTGCAATGAATACCGAACTGTTTAATCTTGAGATTCTCGGCCCTGCTTTTGTCGCCGGCTGCATCGTTCTGAGTACGCATGTGCCGCTAGGCCGAGTGGTACTCAAGCGCGGTATTATTTTTATTGATCTTGCGATCGCGCAGATCGCCGGGCTTGGCGTGATTATCGCCAGCACTTTTGGCTGGGAAGCACACAGCATGGCGGTACAGCTTGCCGCGGTGGCTGCCGCACTGAGCGGTGCCGCCGTGCTCTACCGGCTGGAACGACGCTGGCCGCAACAACTGGAAGCGCTGATTGGTACCAGTTTTGTACTGGCGGCAACTGCGAGCATCCTGCTGCTGGCCGACAACCCGCACGCCGGCGAACATTTGCGCGAACTCCTGGTCGGCCAGATCCTGTGGGTAACATGGCAACAGCTGATCACGCCTGCGATCATCAGCGCGGCGTTCCTGGTGTTGTGGTACGGCTTCAAGGCCAGCATGAGTACCGCCGGGTTTTATTTCCTGTTCGCCATTGCCATCACCTCGTCGGTACAACTGGTGGGCGTGTACCTGGTGTTCGCCAGCCTGATCATTCCCGCGCTGGGCGCTGCCAGCCTGGGTAACCGGCGCGCACTGCTCGGCGCTTACCTGATTGGTGTTTCGGGTTATGCGCTCGGCCTTGTGCTGTCCTCGCTGTTTGATCTACCCGGCGGCGCGATCATCGTCTGGGGCATTGCCGCCACCGCGCTGCTGTCACGCCTGCGCTGGCCGGCAACAACAATCGGATAAGCACCGGGATGAACATGCGCGCGCACCTGCTTTACGTGTATTATTGTGTTTTGTCCAGAAGCAGACAACGATGAGCGCACTTGCACAACAGCTGGTTGAGACCTGCCATTTTTTCGGCGAGCGCCAGTGGTGCCCGGCAACCGGGGGCAATTTTTCGGCGCGCCTCGATGAACGCCATTGCCTGATTACGCGCTCGGGTTGCGATAAATCGCGGCTGGTTACCGACGACCTGATTACCTGCAACTTTGATGGCGAAGCGATTGAAACCAGCCACAGACCGTCTGCCGAAACCGCGTTGCACACGCGACTCTACCAGCTGGATGACACTATTGGCTGCGTACTGCATACCCATTCGGTAAACTCAACCGTGCTGTCGCGACTTGCCAGTGATGCCCTGGAAATTTCCGGTTATGAAATGCAGAAATCCCTCAACGGCAACCAGACGCACGAAGAGAAAATTTCTGTAGCAGTGTTTGATAACACGCAGAACATACCGGCACTGGCGCATAAAGTTGCACGCCAGTACAGCAATGGCAAACTCAAGCAGCCTGGCCTGCTGGTGCGTGGCCACGGCCTGTATGCATGGGGCCGTGACATAGATGAAGCGCGCCGCCATATTGAAGGTTTCGAATTTCTGTTTACCTGCCTGCTACAGGAAAAATTATCCAACAACAATCAATAAGACACCATGAATATAAAAACCATAGTTACTGATATTGAAGGCACTACCAGCTCAATTGCATTTGTGCATGACGTGCTGTTTCCTTATGCCAGCAAAATGTTGCCCGACTTTGTGCGCCAGCATGCACACGAACCCGAAATTGCTGAACTGCTCGATGCCACCCGCGCCGAAGCCGATGAAGCACAGGCCGACACAGAACGCTGCATAGAAATTTTGCTGCAATGGATAACCGAAGATAACAAAGCCACACCGCTTAAGGCGCTGCAGGGCCTGATCTGGGAACACGGCTATAAACAGAGCGACTTTAGCGGCCACATCGACGAAGACGCTGCACGCAACCTGGCTGCGTGGCAAGCGGCCGGGATTGATTTATACGTGTATTCAAGCGGCTCTGTCAAAGCCCAGCAGTTGCTGTTCGGGCACAGCGATGCCGGTGACCTGACGCCATTGTTCAAGGGTTATTTCGATACCCGTGTAGGACATAAACGCGAGGTGGATTCTTATACCGCCATTGTTAACGACATTGGCGTCCCTGCCGGCGAAATACTTTTTTTATCTGACATTGTCGAAGAGCTGGATGCAGCACGCGATGCCGGTATGCAAACCATACAGCTGGTGCGTGATGAAGCCACACCCTCAGACTCGCACTTGGTTGCACATAGCTTCGACGACATCAGTCCATAACGACATCCAACGGTGACAGCATGAGCACGCTCACAATTTATACAGAATCACAGCCACAAAAGCCTCTGCAGCAAACCCGTGATTTTGAAGCCATCAAAAAAGAACTCGGCGCCGCAGGCATTCGCTTCGAGCGCTGGCGGGCCGACAAAACGCTGGCAGCCGACGCAGACAACGACAGCATACTCGCCGCCTATAAAACTGAAATCGACAAACTGGTTACCGAGCAGGGATACCAGACGTATGACGTGGTCAGCATGAATCCCGACCACCCGAATAAAACAGAATTTCGCAACAAGTTCCTCGCCGAGCATCGCCACAGTGAAGATGAAGTGCGGTTCTTTGTGCGTGGACACGGCCTTTTTGTGATGCATATTAAAGACAGGGTATATGCATTGCTGTGTGAAAAAGACGATTTGATATCAGTGCCTGCCAATACAAAACACTGGTTCGACATGGGGCCAAACCCAGTGTTCACCGCGATCCGCCTGTTCAATAATCCCGAAGGCTGGGTGGCAAATTTTACCGGCGATACCATAGCCGAACGTTTCCCGCTGCTTGAAAACTAGCGTGGCATTCTCGATGAATAATTTATTTTCAACTGCACTGCGTTATGAAAATGGCGATTTGCGTGTACTCGACCAGCGACGTTTACCGGCAGAAGAATTCTGGCACAGGTGTGAAAACGAAGATGATTTAATCGCGCTGATACAGGGCCTGGCAATACGCGGCGCACCCTTGCTGGGGATTGCAGCCACCTTGTGGGTCGGACATCGCGCAGCACAGGGTGATGATAAAACCACGCTAACGCGAACAGTTTCCGCATTGCGCGCATCACGCCCCACCGCGGTCAACCTGATGAATTATCTTGATCGCCTGCAGGTATTAATTGATTGCGACGCTGGCAACCCTGCCATTGTGGACGAAGCCGTTGCGATTTTTAACGAAGATGTTGCCCTGTGCGACGCCATGTCTCAACACGGCGCAGCCCTGGTAAAGCCCGGCGCTCGAATTCTCACTCACTGCAACACCGGCGGCCTTGCCACAGCAGGTATCGGTACCGCCATTGGTGTGATCGTCACCGCGCATCGTCAGCACAAAGATATTAAAGTATGGGTCGATGAAACCCGGCCATTATTACAGGGCGGGCGCCTGACCGCGTGGGAAATGCAAAACGCAGGCGTACCCTATCAAATCATTTGCGACAACATGGCCGCCAGCCTGATGCAGAAATCTGAAGTAGACATGATCGTAGTCGGCGCCGACCGGATTGCAGCCAATGGTGACTTTGCCAACAAGGTCGGCACCTATTCACTGGCGGTACTTGCGCATCATCATAATGTGCCGTTCTACGTGGTGGCGCCACACACTACCGTAGACACACACTGCGCATCGGGTGACGCAATACCGATTGAACAGCGCAACGGAAACGAAGTGCGTGGAGTTGCCGGCAGTTTCGGCCAATGCCTGTGGGCGCAGAAACAGGCACCGGTTTACAATCCTGCTTTTGATGTTACGCCTGCCGGGCTCGTCTCCGGCTGGATACTCGACAGTGGCGTGTATTCGCAAGCAGAGGTTAACGCCGGCGCGCTCGTTTCGCTCGCTACTGATTCAGCGACCGCATAGCACGCCGTCGACCGCCATGCCCTGTGTGTTTCTATGTATACCGAGCTAGCTATCTCTCTCTACTGCTCAACTTGACATACACACGGCTTGCTGCGATTGTTTGCGCCACAATGAAGCGCATACTTCACATCCTCGGAATTGATTTCAATCATGTCAGTCACGCTGAACGCCTGCTTTCGGGGATCGGTGCTTTTGTTGGAATATATCTTGTCAACCTGACAAGCCATGCGTTTATTTCTGGCACTGATGCATTATTTGTTGTCGCTTCCATGGGCGCATCTGCGGTGTTGTTATTTGCTGTTCCGCATAGCCCGCTGGCACAGCCCTGGTCTTTGATTGGCGGCCACGTAGTTTCTGCAGTCGCTGGCGTGGCCTGTGCGCAGACGATTGAAAACACATTCATCGCCGCACCGCTAGCTGTTGGCCTGGCCGTTGCGCTGATGCATTACCTGCGCTGTATCCACCCTCCGGGCGGTGCAACCGCATTAATGGCAGTCGTTGGAGGCAGCTCAGTGCACGCACTTGGCTATGCGTATGTGCTTACGCCGGTACTGCTCAATACCCTGGTTATTCTTGCGGCAGGCATTATGTTCAATGCATTGTTTCCGTGGCGTCGATATCCAGCATTTTTCAAACGCAAACTCCCGCCGACCATCACCAGCGAAGAAATCGACCAGCGCTCCGCCATTGCGCACGAAGATTTTGTTTTTGCGCTCAGCCAGATGGATTCGTTCATAGATGTATCAGAAGACGATTTGCTCACGATTTATGAACTGGCCACCAGCCACAGTGTACAACGCGGCTTTCAGCCTGCAGATTTGAAACTCGGACATTATTACAGTAATGGAAAATTCGGCAACGAATGGTCGGTACGGCAGATTTTTGACTGGCAGAATCAAACTGATGCCGACAACGGCAGCCTGATCTACAAAACCATAGCGGGCGAAGGTCGACGCACCACCGGGGTTGCTACACTGACTGAATTTGCGCGCTGGGTAAAATATGAAGTGTATCGTGACGAAGAAAACTGGCGCCGGGTAGAAGCTCCCGGCGAAAAATCCTGATCAGGCAAGATAACTCTCGTCCGCGTTCCACCAGATTTCACCTTCAGTCAGTTCACCTGACACATCCGACTGCCTGCGTGGCTCACCCGTGCGGCAATCATAACCACCATGCATCAGGCGCTCCGGATTTCGCCTGTCCGGCACAATGCGCCTGTCGCGCCAGTGTTTGCGGCGCTCATCGTGTTGTTTATTTTTATTTTCCGTCATGACCGACTCCCCTGTTTGTCGCCAGCCAGAAAGGTCTGACAACGCACTGTCTAATACACTCCCTCACGGCAGTGTTGTCAAGGAATCGGTGATTGAAGTTACTTATCCCCCGGGCAGACGCCCGGGGGATAATAATACCCGGTGAGCGAAAACCTAGTGCTGAACTTCAGCGTGGTTATCTTCTACACTTTCCAGGCGATCATTAAGCAGAATGTACTGGCCACCGGTTCTGAATTTAATCAGCGCGATGCCATGGTCACTGATCTGTTTGATCTCAACCACCTGACGAGTTTGCTTGATGCGAGCGTTAGTGCCCTGTTGGAGTAGTTTTCTGTCCATGCGTAGCCTCTTTTATTATATTTTTGTAGTTATTATGTGCACTTTACTGGCGCGGAACCCCTGTTATGGACAATGATCCAGAGCCAGCCCGTGCTTTTTTTTATTACGGACAACCGCAATGTACCAGTTATAGCACATAATTGAAATAGTACATTACCTATCAGGCCTAATTCAATGTTTTATATGATTAAATCTTTTTCAGAGACTTCTTCCAGCCGGGATTTGGGTCGGAACGGCCCAGTTTTTGCTGGCGCCCCACTTCGTTTTCATACCAGCTGGCGTCGGCCAGGTGTGGCTCGTGTTCAAATCCCCACCAGCTGCCATCTGCGTCCTGCGCCACCCATCGCACCCAGTCGGGACACTGGCTAAAATCCGGATTTAACACACACTTAATATACTCATGGGACGTTATCGACCACCACAGCCTGCGGGCTCCAAATATATAACACCTGAAGGCAAAGCACGACTGCAGACCGAGCTGGACTTCCTCTGGAAAAAACGTCGCCCCGAAGTAACCCGCGCGCTGTCGGCCGCGGCCGCCGAGGGTGACCGTTCAGAAAATGCCGAATACATCTATCGCAAGAAGGAGTTACGCGAAATCGACGCCCGCGTGCGTCATTTACGCAAGCGCCTGGAGGGCATGAAAGTGGTTGATCGCGTGCCCGACAACACCAGCAAGGTATATTTTGGCGCCTGGGTGAAATTGCTCGATGACGCCGATAATGAATGCCTCTACCGGATTGTGGGCCCGGACGAACTCGACCCTAAGCTGGGCCATATCAGCATGGACTCGCCGATGGGTAAAGTCCTGCTCGGCAAGTCTCTTGATGATGAATTTGAACTCGAACTGCCCACCGACAGCGGCTGCGAAAAACGCACTTTTAGTATTATCGAAGTCAGCTACCAGCCACAGCAGGCATAAAAAAAGCCCTCATAAGAGGGCTTTTTTTCGAAGAGATACCACTACTTAGTAGCCGTACGGGCCATAACCATAACCGGGACCATAGCCACCGCCACCGTAACCAGGGTCGTAACCGCCGCCGTAGCCTGGGCCATAACCACCGTAGCCCGGAGCGTAACCACCGTAGCCTGGGCCATAACCACCGTAGCCAGGACCATAGCCACCGTAACCACCCGGAT
>JBATHJ010000424.1:0-1823 GCA_049666625.1 Gammaproteobacteria bacterium
CGTCTGCATCGATAGCCACCGGTGATATCGATAACGACGGCTTTCCTGAAATTATTGCCTGTGATGTCTCGGGTGCCAGGCTGATCGCTTTCGAACACGATGGCACATTCAAGTGGCTCAGCCCGCCACTGGAAGCCATCAACTGGGGTGCGCCCTCGATTGCTGATCTTGACAAGGACGGCAACCCGGAAATCATCATCGGACGCCAGGTATTGAGTAATACCGGTGCGCTTATCTGGACGGGATCAGGGGGGCGCGGCAGCCAGTCCAATATAGGGCCTTTGTCTCTGGTCGCTGATGTTGACATCGATGGCAGCCCGGAAGTCATTGCTGGCAATACTATTTATGACGCGGCGGGCAACATTGTCATGCAATTGCCGGCGACCGATGGTTCGAACGCTGTGGGTAATTTCGATAACGATAATTTTGCCGAAATCGTGCTTGTCACCAGCGGAAGAGTTTATTTGTTCGAACATGACGGCAGCCTTAAGTGGGGGCCGGTCTTAATCCCTGGTGGCGGGTCAGGCGGTCCGCCCACGGTGGCAGATTACGATAATGACGGTGAACCTGAGATCGGTGTCGCCGGCGCCAGTCGCTACGCGGTGTTCGAAACAGATGGTAGCCTGAAATGGGCCGCGGTGGTGCAGGATAGCAGTTCAAACCGTACCGGCTCGTCCGTGTTCGATTTTGAAGATGATGGTATTGCCGAGGTTGTCTACAGTGATGAAATCAGGCTGTGGGTATTCCGCGGTACCGATGGCGCGGTTATGTTTCAAACACCGTTGAGTTCCTGTACCTGGCACGAATATCCGCTAGTGGCCGATGTCGACGGAGATGATCGCGCCGAGATCCTCGCAGTGGCCAATAACAACTGTGGATTTGGTCCGCAGCGTGGCGTTTATGTTTATGGCGATGCCGATGATGCCTGGGTATTAACGCGACAGATATGGAACCAGCATACTTATCACATCACCAATGTTAATCCTGACGGTACCATTCCGGTGTCTGAAACAAACAACTGGCTCGAGCCCGGGCTGAACAATTTCAGGTTAAATACGTTTGGCCAGTTCGAAGGACCACCGTGTGATATCGATGTAAACCGTGTTGTGGACATCAATGACATCAGGGCGATACTCGCTGCCAGGAACACACCTGCGGTGCCCGGTGATGCCAGGGACGTTGATGGCAATGGAATAATAAACGTGAATGATGCGCGTCAATGTGTTCTGCAGTGTACCAATCCACGTTGTGCACCGTGATGAGAGATTTATTTAAAAGTGTTAAAGGAGGAATCATGAATAAGTTTTTATCTACCCTTAGTGGGCTACTCTTGCTCGGCCTGGTCAACCAGGCCGGTGCAATAACGTTGTCTTTGACGCCTGCGTCGCAAACAGCAGCTAACAGTGACACGGTGTTTCTCGACCTGGTCGTCAGTGGCCTGGGTAATTTCGGCCCGGCTTCGCTGGGTGACTTCGATGTCGATATCGGTTATGACACTGCAGTGCTTTCATTTCAGAGTTATTCACTAGGCGTGTTGCTGGGTGATGTTGGCTTTGGCGAAGCGCTTGACGTGAGCCTGGGTGATCTTTTCGGCAGCGTCAATATAGCCGAAGTCAGCCTGCTCGAACCTGACATGGCGACATGTTTTTTCTGCTCGCCGCCGTATCTTGATGACTTGCAACCCGACAGCTTTACCCTGGCCACACTCGCGTTCCGTGTGGATGCACTTGCGCCCGGTAGCAGCACAATCGTATCGATTGATACGGTGTACGCAGTGGGTGACGGGTTTGGCTCAGCGTTAACACTGGACGGCACCAGTGACG
>JBATHJ010000425.1:0-8837 GCA_049666625.1 Gammaproteobacteria bacterium
GGGTAATGGTGACAGGTCATCTCGATCACCCCGCCAGGTAATGCTGGCGCCATCAGGAATCGCATTCCCCGCGGCGTAGGCAACACCGTTTACCAGTACTTCTGTTGTTGGCGGTATTGCATTGATAACCGCGTTGGAGACACCGATCGGCAAGGTATCGGTAACAATAAAGTCCAGGTTGGTGGGAGCACCATCATCTGGAAGACTGGCGGTATTGGTACCACCCAGTGCCAGGGTATACGAACCCGGGTTACCGATATTGATTGCGCCTGACGAAACCGACTTGGTGACATTGACGTCGGGTATATTGTTAATCGTGGTAGATGAAAACCGCAACGGCGGGAAGAAATCAGTACCGCAGGCGTTCTGATAAGCAGGGATCCAGTCAATGTTCTGGTCCGCAGGCGGCGGGCAACTGTTGACACTGATATTGAACACCAGGTTTGCTGTAGCAGCTGCAGCCAGGGTACCGTTATAGGTAAACACACCGGCCGCATACGACCAGTTGGGTGACGCGATATTATTGACCGTGACCAGGTAACCCGCGACATTGAGACTGGCCGCAGACAGGGAAATATTTTTTGCGATACCGGTGCCTGTGTTCTGCACCGGCACCGTGATATCGACCCCACCCGCACCGTAGGGAATATTGGCATTCGGCGGGGTGTATTCGATGAACGGGTTCTGTAGATCAAACGGCACGCTATCGAAAAAACTGCTGGTGGTGCCGAGACGCTCGATCACATCCGCATTGTTCTGTAAATTCGGGCACACCATCGCATTGGGATCGACCGCAACAGTCGCAAAAATAGTGACATCGACCTGTTCGCCCGGCGCGATATATTCAAACGTGTACTGGTTGCTGCCGGGGGGGCTCGGCGCACCCGGCGGTGATGCCGGCGCATTGATCACCAGACCGGTTAAATCCGGGCTGAGTACGTCTGTTAATTCAACATCAAATATCCCGCCCTGGCCGGCACCCAGTATCGATACCGTAAACTCGACAGTATCACCATCACCTGCAATTGCAGTCACTGCAGATTTGAGCAGGGCAACATCACCACGACGCACTGACAGGCTTCTGCTAATACTGTCAGTCTGTGCAGAGGCAGGCGTATTATCAATTTCGTTATAACTGACGTTGAAATCAACCGGGTACACACCCGCGGCCACCGAGGGCGGAACATCATGCGTGGTTAAGCCGATTTCAAAATCATAACTACAGTCAGGCGGGATATCGGTGTTCGCAGGGATGACAAGCGTGATCGGCGTGCCCGGGCCACCGCCCTGGGTGGCGGTAATACCGGCGAGCGCGGGACACGCTGGTGTCGCAGGTGTACGAGAGACGATGACCGTGTAGGGCGACGTCGGTAGCCGGAAGCCGTTGCGCACATCGACACTGATGGCGAGATCGAACGCAGTATCAGTCGCCGGCACACCGGTACCGCCGAGATCGTTATTGACCGTGAGAACTAGACTGTCACCTGTGGAGTCGGTGACTTCACTGCTACCGTTCCAGGTACCGCCGGCATCCATGTAAGCATTGGCGCGCGCGGCATCAGCAGAACTGAAGCTGGTGGAGAGGTTGAGGTTGGCAACTGCAAAAGCATTGCCCGCAGACAACAACAGACTGGCGGCAGCCAATGCCGCGCCAGCCAGAGAGTTGCCCCAGCGGTTGGTCGAAACCCCTTCCATCATCCTGCAAAAAAAATCCGGTAGCCTGAAGTATTATTCTTTTTTTTATCAATTAGTTGCGTGATAAATCATACACGCAAATCTTCAGCAACTATGTGAGGCATTGCTCACTCTGTTATATCTTGTATACGTCCTGTCGCCAAAATACTGTACTTCACCCTTTTTTTAGGAGTATTTCTGCCTTTTCGGGTGATTTTCCCGAAATTGACCCGCCAGGCAGCCCCTGGCCGACCCGCCGCTATCAGGATGCCGGCAGGAAATCGATGGGGTACAGAATCGTGACTGCCGGTACACCCTCTTTCGGCCCGAAATTAAACTTGAGCACGCGGTCGACAATCTGTGATTCAAGCGCTGGCGAATCCATATCACTCGAATCCGCCTTGCAGGCTGAGACCGCACCGTCCGGCTCGATTGTCAGGCGCAACACCATCTTGCCCTGCAAAGTCGGATTTTTGCGTAACTCGCGATTGTAAATTCGGTAGAGCGCTGACTTGTAACGGTCAAACACAATCTGGATTTCTTCATCGGTACGCGATGGCCCCGGCCCTCCGCTCAGCGGCCGTTCGTCACCAAAGAAATCACTGCCAATGGCGCTTTCGACACGCTCAAAGCCGACGCCTTTCATGCCTTTGCCGGCACCGCCGACGTTGCGGCTCAGCGAAGCAGTATTAATACCGCCACTGGATGTACCCGCCTGTGCCGTTACCAGCGAACGCGATGCCGTTTTCGCAGTTTTACCCAGTTCACTGATACTGGCTTTTGCACCCAGTTTCTGGTCGACCGGGCTGGTGTTAATCAGCTCCGAGAAATTTTTCTTGAACGCCATCAGGCCTGCGCTTTCTGCTTTCTTGCGCGCGACTTTAGATTTTTCTGTTTTTGGTTCAGGCGCAACTTCCTTCGGACGTTTTTCTTTCGGAGTTTCGTCCAGCTTCTTCTCCACCGGTTTAGGCGGAGGTGGCGGCGGTGGTGGCGGTTTGCGCTCGAGCATGAGCTGAGCAAGGCGTTCAGGCACTACCACTGGTTCGAGTCTGTCGGGAATCGGAATTTCCCACAATGGAATCAGGTAACCAAACAGCAGGGCCAGGAACAGGCAGATGGCCACTATGCGCTTGAAACGTTTTTCGTCTTCGCCCTTAGTTGTCCATGGCATCACCATCGGCCGGTAAGGCAGCTTTGTCATTTCACGTTCAATGACAAAGTCATGCTGCACTTCTTCTGCAACTTCCTGCAGCATGATGCTCTCATCATTGAGAATGTTCACGCGTGCGGCCAGGCTTTGTACTTCTTCTTCGCCGGCTTCCTGGCGATGCTGAAGCTCATGCACCCGGGTATCGTAATTGACCACCATGTCACGCACACGCTTGCTGTGCGCGCGCGCCTGCTCCTGGTCATGACCTTCACCCCAGAACATGCTCGCGCCACCGAGTTTGTTCAACTGGTCGAGGTGGTCGCTAATTTCACTGAGCAATGAATAACGACTGCGATCAGTAAGCAGTGCTTTCAGCTCGGCATCGAGGCGTTCTTTCTCGTCCTCGATTTTTACCAGCTCGCTGTAAGCTTCATCGAGCTTGCGATTAACCTCTTGCTGGCGTTCTGAGATACTTTTGCTCACGTAAACCCGCCGTTGCTAGCTTTGAGAAGCTTTCTGGATGACGGCCAGGGAAATTTTTCCATACCCGGCGCTGGTACAGCTCGACATGACTTTTTTGAGCAGCTTGAAAGGCACGGTGCGATGTGCAAGTACGGTAATTTCCTTGCTTTCGGCAACGGCCCTGGTTGTGATGCCGATGACTTTTTTCTGCTGTTCGAGCAGACGATCGCGGATGGGTGCAATAACCGAGTCAGTTGAATCGATCACATCCTGGGTGCTGACAACAATATCGCCCTGCACCAGTACATTATCCTCTGTCACCAGCACTACCACGGTTTCGCGTGGCTTGGCGTCGACCACCGAATCAGGCAATTTGATAGACTTGGGTGGTTCGAGTACATCACTGGATGAAGAATTCACCAGCAGGAAGAATACAAGAATGGTGAACACGTCCATCAGTGACACCAGATTCAGGCTCGTCGGCCGGGTCTTGTGGACGCGGTCCATGCGTTTCATGCGACGGTTCTGTTTCACGGCGCATCACCTATTGAAATATTCGGGAACAGTTCGATTTCCTGCTTTTCGGGGTTATCACCCTGTACCACTTCGGCAACGCGCACTGCATCCATCACCGTGATCAGCGTGTGATATTCGATATTCGGTTCCATCAGCACCGTGGCATCATTTTTATCAATATATTCAGCCTTGATTTTGAGCAGGTACTCGGACAGTGTTTTCAGATCGTATTCGTCATCCACCTTGGGGAAGCGCGCAATCACTACCTTGCCATTGCTGATCTCGAGGCCTTTTTCCCGGACGACAACTTCTATCGCGAGCTTGGGCTTGTCGGCGCTATTGGCGCCTGCGCCGGTAGGCAGGTTCAGCTCCATAATGGTTATACGCGAGAAAACAGCCGTAATCAGCAGGAACGGTACCAGCACAACCATCAGGTTAAGGAAGGTTGTGATGTTAAGTTCAGGCGGCGTTTTGGTAGGCCGTTTGTAGTGGTGACCTCTAGCCATTCTTTGCGGCCAGTGCTGCCTGACGTTTGGCGAAATCAGCGATCAGGTTCAGTGTTTTCACTGAAGCCATTTCAAGGCTGTCGATAATCTCGCCTGTTCTGGATGTCAGCATCGCATGCATAATTAGCAGCGGTATAGCTGCAATCAGGCCAAACGCCGTGGTGTTCATTGCTACCGCGATACTGGCAGAAAGCATGTCGGCTTTTTCAGCCGGATCGGCATTGGCCACCGCGGTGAACGCCTGGATAAGACCCATAATCGTACCGAGCAACCCCAGCAAGGTCGCGATGTTGGAGAACAGCGCCACATACGGTGTGCGTTTTTCCAGCTGTGGAATAATTTCCATCATGCTTTCTTCCATCGCAATTTCGATGTCATCGCGTCGTCTTACCGAGCCCTGGCGCGCCAGCCCCATGGTCAGCAGGGTGGCAATCGCGGATTTGTCCTCGGATACCATATCGCGGGCTTTATCAAATTCGCCCTCTTCGAGCACCGGGTGCACTTCACCCCAGACCCTGCGGTTAGCACGACGCACGCTCGCCAGCTTGAGCCAGCGCTCAATGACAATGGCCAGGCCTATCGCAAACACAATCAGAATGGGATACATGAAGGCCCCACCTGTCTGGAAAAAACTGACTATCGATTCAAGAAAACCCATGTTGTTATCCTCGTTTTTAACTTTAGTAATTGCGTCACTTCGCCTGACTTAATTCGTAGAAATCAAGCTCACGCATAAACACTTCTTTATCGACCAGCCTGCTGCTTTCATCCAGCAAACCAGAGGTCAAACTGGTTTCTACACCTACTTCAGAATTTTTCCAGGGCACGATATAGAGTGACTTGGGTGCTTCCTTGTTACCAATAATGGAAATACCCGAGAGCTCCTTGGCTTCATCAGCGGCGTAGGCAAGCCCGCTTAAGCCCGACAACAGACCCATTATTATTAGTCGTTTCATCATCTCTGCCTAACTCCCGATCCTGCGCTTCAGATCTGCTATCCAGATTTGCATGGTTTTATCGTCTGGCGCCTGGCTCTGGTATTTTTCAAATTGCTCCAGAGCACACTGCAAATCGCGCATATAAAGATCACATAAAATACCTAAATTCTTGATAACTGGCAAATAATCCGGGTGCTCAGTGAGCGCATTTGTGTACGCTTTGCGGGCATCTGCAAACCGGCCCAGCTTGCGATAGAGCAGCCCGAGCTCGTTATTCGCCACCGGGTGCGCCAGGTCGAGATCCAGCGCTTTCATTAAATTCTCTTCCGCTTTTTCGTCGTCACCCTGCCTGCGGTAAGCCATGGCAAGGTTGATATACGGTGCGGTCAGTCGCTGTTCGCGTTCGATGACTGTGTTCAACAGGGTAATCGCATTATCATATTCATCTCTGCTCAATGCCTGCACGGCCTGGTCAAACAACTGCTGCACATCACTGTCCACTGACACCACGACTTCTTTATCAGCAGCACCGGGTTTGCGCGATGGCTCAATCGCACACGCGGTCAGCATTAGCAATGCAAGCACCATGACCAGCGAGTACTTATAGACTGAATTCTGCTTCATTGCACTGCACCGCTCATCAGCGCTGTTGTATCAGGCCCGGCGGGTACAGCGTCCTGCGGCTTCTCCGGGGGTTGTGATTGTGGCTGCTGTTGTTTCAGCGGCAAAAGACTCTCAACAAAGGTATTAACCTCTTCAGGTTTAGCATAGCGTGCCGGTAGCAATACCGCGAGCTTTTCGATGCTCTTATCTATCCATTCGTTATAAATTCCCACTGACAGCAGCTCCATGTTTTTCTCATGCACTGCAATAGCTTTTTCCTCAAATGGATACGCCTGCTCTTCAAGTACCAGGTTGTATTGCTCGAGTTCCAGCTCACTCAAATTATCAGGCCGTTCAGAATCCATTAACGCACGACTGAAGTGAAAATAAATTTCTGCCAGCTGGAAGGTGGCAGCCGCAGTAACATCGCCGACCTGGTAATCGACCAGTTTGCCGTAGGTGTCGATCGCGGCTTTCATGCGCTTGTTTTTCTTGTCGAGATTTTTCTTGAATGGCTTGACAAGTTTGACAGCATAAAATGCATCAAGACTGGATTCGGCCAGCACCAGTCCGGCATTTGCAGCAAGAAAACGCGTGCGGTCAGTACGTTGCTGGCCCGCTTTTTCATCCGCGCTTACGATGGCAGTCAACTGCTCACGATATTTTCTGTCATCACCGGTAGCCTTATAGATATTCGCGATTTTGTTACGTGTTTCGAGCGCAAGTTCAACCGGCCGCGGGAAGGCATCGACGTAGCGCTGGTAAACACGCAACGCATCTTTGTTTGATTTTGCGGATTCGTAAAGCTCGGCTGATTGCAGCAGTGCTTCGCGTTTGAGTTCTTCATCCGTGGTTTCAGTTTCTATCCGCTCAAACTCGGCAGCCGCCTGCATCAGCCTGCCATCTTCCTTGTATACAATGGCGAGTTTTTTGGTGATGTCCGGCTGCAACTTGTGATTCGGATAATTCTTGCGGAAGCCTTCCAGCACCTGCGCTGCTAGCAGCCAGTCTTTTAAAATTATCAACGATGCAGCTGCATCATATTCCGCATTCGGCCTGATTTCCGCTGTTGGCGTGACTGTTGCAATGCGCAGAAAATGATTGGCCGCTTCGCGATGTTTTTCCAGTTTGCTGGCCTGCTCACCCTGCTTGTAAATCGATGCCGCCAGGTTCTCGGTGAGTTTTTTGCGGCTTTCATCTTTCGCATCGGTCATCACCAGCACCTGAGTGTAGGCCGCTTCTGCCTCGGTGTAATTTGTCAGGTCGAATGAGGCATGCGCCACCACCAGCCAGGCGGAACGTACCAGCTTGGGCTCGGCATTCGGATAAGTTGCGATTAGCTGTTTGCCGGTTTTCACTGCCAGCGGATAATCTTTCAGTTCGTATAAATCATCCGCGGCAGCCGCAAGCACGACTGCAGCATTTGGATGCGTGGGGAATGTTTCGGCAAATTTAAGTGAGCTGCGAATAATCTCACGTTTAACAATAACCCGGTCAGAAGGCTGTGCCACTTTAAGATATTCACGATAGGCGTAGACCGCAGCGTAACCGGCTTCGGCAGATTTTTCGTGCGCCGGGAAATTATAGGCGGTGCGTTCGTATTCCAGCGCCGCACCACGGTAGTCCTTGTTTTCCAGCATCAGTCCGGCAAGCTGGAAGTTCAGACCAGGTGCCAGCGCATCTTCAGGGAAACTGGCCAGGAACTCGCGGTACCAGCGTATTGCTTCTTCATAATTTTCCTGCTTCTGTTTGATCAGACGCTTGTCCTGGTACAGTGCGTGGTAATGGTTTGCCAGGTCCGAAAGGTTGGATTTCAGGAACGTCAGCACCACCGGAAATTCTTTAATATCGAAAAATTGCCAATAGGTCGCGTTGACGCCATAGGTGGTCGAGAAATCTTTCTTGGCTTCTATCACAAGTTTAGGGAAACCGCCCTTGAGATAAATTTCGATCACGCGGATATTAAAATAGGGTGAATCTCTGTGCAGCGGGTTACGTTCAACGAAACTGTTATACGTCACAGCGGCATCGTTGTAACGACGTTTTTCCAGGAAATGTTCGCCGAGATGGCTGTAGATGCTGGCTTCGTATTCGCGCGGCCCGGCTTTATCAAAGAATTCAACAATGGCTTCGGCGCCGCCGAGATAGGAAAAACTCAGGCTGATAACACGATAGGTATCGTCAATGCGTTTTTTCTCGATCTTGTTGTCGGTCTGCGCCAGGTCATAGCCTTCGTAGATCTTGTGGTCGAGCATACCGATGTAATCAGTCAGGGCTTCTTCATACAATTCCTGTTTAAAGAATGCCCAGCCCTGTTTATAGAGCGCCAGCTCGTAGAACGCCGAACCTTTGCCGATATTCAACACCACCTGGTAAGCTTCTTCTGCATCAAGATAGCGTTTACGCGAAAAGAAATATTCCGCGCGCCGGAACTGGGCTTCGTCGATATGCCGTGAATTGGGGTATTTCACTGCCAGCACGTTGAGTGTCTCGATGGCTTTCTCGATCTGACCGGTCTCTTCATAGGCGCGTGATAACTGGTACACCACCTGGTCGTTGCGATCGTATAGCGGATATTTTTCCAGCAGCCCCTTGTAGAGTTCGATGGCTTCCATCGCGCCTGCCACCTGCAGGTCTTCGGCCTTGCCGGTGGGTGATGGGATGGTTTTGTTCGCGGCCTTGAGTTTTTCCTGTTTGGTTGCGCGCTCACTGAATGCTTTTTCAGATTCACTGACATCGGCAATCGCCGCCGACTGCTTGCTGGTCTGTTGTTTACTGCTATCGGTGATCGCGGCCGCCTGCTTGCTGCCGACCACGGGCACTGCCGGTGTATCCATGCTGCCCGACTGTGCTGTTGTCACAGGTTTTGTATTATCGACGGGTAATGGCAAGGCTTTTGCTGCAGCTGTTTCTGTTTCAGAGGCTGCGGCTGCTGGTGCAACCTCTGTTTTGGGCGCTTCATCCGGCACGTCGATGACGACATTGTTC
>JBATHJ010000426.1:0-2009 GCA_049666625.1 Gammaproteobacteria bacterium
TACATCCGAACAATCCGCACATTCCGACTTCACACGCTAACGTACGATTTTTTATTGCCAGCAAGGAAGGTGCCGACCCGGTATGGTGGTTTGGTGGTGGCTTTGACCTCACGCCTTATTACGGCTATGACGAAGACTGCATTCACTGGCACAGCGTGGCGCGTGATGCCTGCGTAGATTTTGGTGAAGATGTGTACCCACGTTACAAAAAATGGTGTGACGATTATTTTTATCTGAAACACCGTAATGAACAGCGCGGTATAGGCGGGCTTTTTTTTGATGACCTGAATGAAGGCGGTTTTGAAAATTGCTTTCGCTTCATGCAAAGCGTTGGCAATCACTACATGAAAGCATATTTACCGATTGTACAACGCAGAAAAGAGTCGACATTTACCGAAGCTGAAAAAAACTTCCAGCTCTATCGCCGCGGCCGTTATGTTGAATTCAACCTGGTTTATGATCGCGGCACCCTGTTCGGCCTGCAAACCGGTGGCCGCACAGAATCAATTCTAATGTCGTTACCACCGGTGGTGCACTTTCGCTATAACTGGCAGCCTGAACCCGGTTCGCGTGAAGCAGAGCTGTATGAAAAATATATCAAACCCAGGGACTGGCTAGCCGGCTGAGTCCTCGTTGTGCCGAGCTGAGCGCAGCTTGACCACGTTGCCGTGCGGCAAGCTGATCAGGGGCGCAGAGATATAATGGCCCTGCAATTTATCTACACCGCAAATTTTCAGCAACCTGACCACCTCAGGACTTTCCACGTATTCCGCGACTGTATATCGGCCCAGCGAGTGTGCTACATCATTCATCGCCGTGACGATTGCGCGATCTGTCGCGCCACGTGCCATGCTCTTCACAAACTGGCCGTCTATCTTGACGAAATCCGTGGGCAGGTTTTTAAGTTGCGAGAACGAGCAGAAACCTGAACCGAAATCATCGAGCGAGAAGCGACATCCAATCGCACGTAAATCCTCGATAAACTGGTTGGCCTGTTCGAGATTCGCAATGGCACTGGTTTCTGTAATCTCAAATATCAGTGAACCGGGCGGTATTTCATATTTTTCGATGATCTTTCGAATTCGACCTTGCGCACCATCACTATCAAGCGTGTGCCCCGATAAATTGATCGACAGGTGTATTTTACCTTTTGGGCTGCCCGTTGCCAGCACATCGCTTAACGCTCGATCCAGCACCCACATATCGATGTCAGTCATCAGGTTGAAACGCTCTGCGGTGGGGATAAACGTTTCGGGGAAGAACATTCGGCCACCCTCGCCCTGCATACGTATTAATACTTCATACTGAAAAATATTATCGGTATTCTTTATATGTTGCTGCCATAGCATTCCATTCTGCGCAGGCAGGTTATTGAGATCGACAGCATCCATCGACATGATGGGCTGATAACTCAGCTCGAATCCATTGTGTTGCAATGCATCCCTGATGCGCGATGACCAGCCGAGTTCTGTGCCCATGGCATTGCGCGCATCACTGCCCTCGTCATACATATGGGTACGATTTCGCCCTGAACGCTTTGCAATATGACAGGCAATATCTGCATTGGCGAGCACATCACCCGCCGTATTGATCATAGCGTCCATCATGGCAACACCAACACTGGCATGGACCACGTAGCATTTATCGTCTGCATTGACGCGCAACTTATTTAAAGCCACTCGCAGATTATCTGCCAGTGACATCGCTGTTACCGCATCAACATTTTTCATAATGACCGCAAACTCGTCACCACCGATACGCGAAAGCACATCGCTCCTGCGCATATGCTTATTCAGCACGCGACTTATATCGACCAGCAGGTGGTCACCGGTTTCATGGCCGACGGTATCATTGATATATTTAAAGCGGTCCAGATCAATGTATACCAGTGCATTGCTAATATCAGTGCGTCTTGCCGAGCGAATCTCCCGGTCCAGCCTTAATTCAAAATAGCGCCTGTTATAGAGCTCCGTTAGATGATCATGCGTTGCCTGCCAGCGCAATTTTTC
>JBATHJ010000427.1:0-2470 GCA_049666625.1 Gammaproteobacteria bacterium
TAATGCGTTCTTTGCGTTTTTCGCAGCCAATGATTTAGCTTTTATCCGTGTTCATCAGCGTTCATCCGTGGATAATTATCTTACGTTTTTTCACATCTGTGGTTTTAACAGCCTACGCCGGAAACTGGTACAATACAGCGTCCACCCGCGGATACCTCTATGTCAGCCTTTCCAGTCCCAGTCGCTAAAACCACACTATTCGATTACCCGAAATACTGGGCCGAATGCTTTGGCAGCGCGCCATTTCTGCCGATGAGCCGCGCCGAGATGGACACGCTCGGCTGGGATTCGTGCGACATTATCATTGTGACCGGCGATGCCTATGTCGATCATCCCTCGTTTGGCATGGCTATTATCGGCCGCCTGCTGGAACACCAGGGCTATCGCGTCGGCATTATTGCGCAGCCTGAATGGAATTCGAAAGCTGCTTTCGAAGTGCTCGGCAAGCCCAACCTGTTTTTTGGTGTCGCCGCCGGCAACATGGATTCGATGATCAACCGCTATACTGCTGACCGCAAGCCGCGTTCCGACGATGCCTATACCCCCGGCGGCATGGGTGGCAAGCGTCCCGACCGTTGTTCGCTGGTGTATGCACAACGCTGCAAGGAAGCCTGGCCCGACGTGCCGGTGATCCTCGGTGGTATCGAAGCCTCGCTGCGCCGTATTGCGCATTACGATTACTGGCAGGACAAAGTCCGACGATCCGTGCTGGTCGATGCCACTGCCGATATGCTGTTGTATGGTAATGCCGAGCGCGCCGTGGTCGAAGTTGCGCACCGCCTCGCGCAGGGCGAGGCAATTGAACACATCACCGATGTACGCGGCACTGCCTTTGTCAGGCAGGATACCCCGCAGGGCTGGATGGAAATTGATTCCAGCCGCATCGACCGACCCGGAAAAATCGATCGCATAGTTAACCCTTACATTAACACCCAGGAAATGAGCGAGTGCGAACGCGAACGGCGCAATAATGCGTTTTACGGTGCGCAATATAATGAGCTGGGTGAAGTGATTGTCGAACTGAAATCACCAAAACTAGATCGTGCCAGCAGCGTGATTCGTTTGCCGGCATTCGAAAAAGTAAGCAACGATACCGCCCTGTACGCCCACGCCAATCGCGTGCTGCACCTGGAAACCAATCCGGGCAACGCGCGCGCACTGGTACAAAAACACGGTGATGTCGATGTCTGGTTGAACCCGCCGCCGATACCGTTGACCACGGATGAAATGGATTACGTCTTCGCCATGCCGTTTGCACGGGTGCCGCACCCGAACTACAAGGACCAGAAAATTCCCGCGTACGACATGATCCGGTTTTCTATCAATATCATGCGCGGCTGTTTTGGTGGCTGTACCTTCTGTTCGATTACCGAACACGAAGGCCGTATTATTCAGAACCGTTCAAAAGAATCCATCCTGCACGAAATCGAACAGATCCGCGACACGGTGCCTGGCTTCACCGGCGTGATTTCAGATCTTGGCGGGCCCACCGCGAACATGTACCGCATTGCCTGCAAGAGCACCGAGATCGAAGCGGCCTGCCGCAAGCCAAGCTGTGTCTATCCCGGCATCTGTCCAAATTTGAATACCGATCATTCTGCGCTGACGCAGCTGTATCGCGAAGCGCGCGCGCTGCCCGGTGTTAAAAAAGTGTTGATTGCATCGGGCCTGCGTTATGACCTGGCGATTCGTGATCCGGAATACGTAAAGGAGCTGGTCACACACCACGTTGGCGGCTATCTGAAGATTGCACCGGAGCATTCCGAAGACGGTCCGCTGTCAAAAATGATGAAGCCGGGCATGGGCGCGTACGATGAGTTCAAGCGCATGTTTGAAAAATACACCAAAGAGGCAGGCAAGGAACAATACCTGATCCCGTACTTCATCGCTGCGCATCCCGGCACCACGGACGAGGACATGCTGAATCTTGCGCTGTGGTTAAAACGTAACGGTTTCCGCGCCGACCAGGTGCAGGCGTTTTATCCGTCGCCCATGGCGACCGCGACGGCGATGTATCACACGGCAAAAAATCCCCTGCGTAAAGTGACCTATAAAAGTGAAAAGGTTGAAAGCGTGAAGGACCCCGAAAAACGCAAGTTGCACAAGGCATTCCTGCGTTACCATGACCCAAAACACTGGCCAATGTTGCGCGAAACCCTCAAACGCATGGGCCGCGCTGACCTGATCGGCGATGGCGAGCGCCAGTTAATACCCAAAGACCAGCCGCGCGGTGATCGCGACTATCATTCTCCGCGCAGAAAAAACTCGGAATCAGCGCACGCCCGGCGTAAGTCAGGCAAAAAAATCCTCACCCAGCATACTGGTTTGCCGCCGCGGAAATCTAGCTAATCTAAAAGGCTTTTTCCACAGACTAATTTGTATGGATCAAATTGAACGCGTGTTTTTACGCGGCCCGAAGGGTGAAGGGCAGGACGCCCGGAATTGTCACAGAGGACTCAGAGGTAAGAAA
>JBATHJ010000428.1:0-6982 GCA_049666625.1 Gammaproteobacteria bacterium
TCCAGGCACAGCGCGCGCTCGCGTGGCTCAAGCGCCAGCGTCAGTGGCTTGAGCGCCGACAGTGATTGCCCCCGATGCAAAACTTTTTCGAGTAGCTGTAGCGCAAGCGCACGTGCGCCGGGGGTTGCTTTGCGCTTCACAGCTTTGCGGGTACTGGCTGACCCAGGCACTGGCCATCCAGGCTGTGCGCATTGACAAAATCAGCCACCGACATCACGCGCTTGCCGCTGGGCTGTACTTCCAGCAGGCGCACAATGCCATTGACGGTGGCCACATCAATACCCTCGGCACTGCTCGAAATGACAGTGCCGGGTGCACTCGCGGACTCGGCAGCTGGTATTACCTGTGCATGCCAGATGCGCAAGGTGTCGACCTGGTGGTTTTTCTGCCATGTGGTGTAGGCCACTGGCCAGGCGTTGAACGCACGCACGGCGCGTACAATCTGCGCAGCGCTTTGCTGCCAGTCTATCGCCGCCTCCTGTTTGCTGAGTTTGCGCGCATAACACGCCACGGCATCATCCTGGTTTTGCGGCGTGATCTTGCCCTCGATAAAATCCGGCAACATTTCCAGTAGCGCCTGTGCGCCCAGAGACATCAGGCTGTCGTGCAGGCTCGAGCCTGTATCATCGGGCGATATGTCGCAGGTTTTTTTTGCCAGCATAGCACCGGTATCCAGCCCGACGTCCATCTGCATGATGGTGATGCCGGTGGTGGTATCGCCGGCGAGAATCGCACGCTGAATCGGTGCTGCGCCGCGCCAGCGGGGCAGCAAGGACGCATGAATATTGATACAGCCGAGGCGCGGAATAGCCAGTACTGCCTCGGGCAACAGCAGGCCGTAGGCAGTCACGATCATCAGATCGGGATTTAATGCCGCCAGTTGCTGTTGCTCGGCTTCGGATTTCAGCGACTCGGGCTGAAACACTGGAATCGCGTGCCTGTTCGCGGCCTGTTTAACCGCCGATGGCCGCGCGCTGCGACCGCGCCCGGCGGGGCGGTCCGGCTGGGTATACACCGCCACGACCAGGTAGCCCGCCGCCACCAGCGTATCCAGTGCGGGTACGGCAAACTCGGGGGTACCCGCGTAGATAATGCGTACGCCGGCTTTATCAGGGTGCTTATTGTGTTGCATATCTCGCTGGGTGCCTTGCCGGGTTTACCGGCTGCGTGAATGACTACATTACGGGGCGAGTGCTTGCGCGCCTGGCTGCAGTAACATCAGAGTGTGACGGCCTGTCGCTGCTGTTTTTGTATTTTCTTTTTCAGCCGTTGCTGTTTGAGTGGCGACAGGTAATCAACAAACAACTTGCCCACCAGGTGGTCCATTTCATGCTGGATACACACTGCAAGCAGGCCATCGGCTTCGAGCTCAAATGCACGACCGTGTTTATCCAGCGCGCGCACTCGAATATGCTCTGCGCGTTCAACATTCTCAAAAACATCGGGCACTGACAAACAGCCTTCCTGCGTCACTTCAACACCGTCGCTCTCGATTATTTTCGGGTTAATCAGGCACAGTGGCTGGTTTTTTTCTTCGCTGATATCGATCACAATGACGCGCTGATGCACATTGACCTGGGTTGCGGCGAGCCCGATGCCCGGCGCGAGGTACATGGTTTCCAGCATATCCTCGACCAGGCGGGTAATGCTCGCGTCCACGGTATCAACCTCGGCTGCAATAGTGCGCAAACGTGGATCCGGGTAGTGCAGTATTTCTAGTAATGCCATATTTTTAAAAGTTGTCGCTCGTTAGCAGTATTTAAGCCATTTCGGCGTGTGACGGAAGTTTTCTGCTACAATTTCTGAAATCTGTTTCAGATATTGAAGTTTATCAACTAAACTCTTGAAAACAACGGATAAACCCAGGGACATACAATAACAATGAAAACACCTGTCACCGCGGTTCGGGCTGCAATTGTAACCTCTTTCATGTTTATCGGGCTATGTGCCGGCCTCAGTGGCTGCTCATCTTCCGAAACTCGACCCGACGCAACACCCCCTGTTAGCCAGGAACCTGTCAGTCTTGACGCATCAACTTCGATGGAACCGGCACGTGAAAAGCCGGCGATCAGGGTAAAACAGAACCACCCTAAACAGTACACGGTGAAAAAAGGCGATACGCTGTGGGATATTTCCAGCATGTTCCTGCAAGACCCGTGGTACTGGCCTGAAATCTGGCAGAAAAATCCGCAGGTCAAAAATCCACACCTGATTTTCCCGGGCGACATACTGACCCTGGTGTACATTGACGGCGTGCCACAGATCATGGTCAACCAGGCCTCGGCCAGCTTCCAGTCAGGCAGCACAGTCAGGCTGCCGGTGAAGAAGTTGAGTCCAAGCATACGCCGCGATGAAATTACCAGCAGCATACCCACGATTCCGAGTGATGCGATTCGCCAGTTCACTACCCGTCCGCGTATTGTCACCAAACAAGAACTGGAAGCTGCGCCGTATATTCTCGGCAGCGATGACGAACACCTGATTCTCGGCCAGGGCAACCGCGTCTATATTCGCGGTGAACTGGATAAGGAACGCGTACGCTTTACCGTGTTCCGTCCCGGTGCCGAACTGATTGATCCTGTCACTGATGAAACGCTCGGCTTTGAAGCCATTTATGCCGGTGAAGTCCACATCAAGAAATATGACGATCCAGCAATCGGTGTACTGACTTTTACCGAACGCGAAGTTCTGATCGGTGACCGGCTGCTACCCATGGACAAGAGCTCGCTTGCAACCCTGTATTTCCCCAAGCTGCCTGATCGCAACATGAAAGGCCAGGTCATCTCGCTGTTCGATGCGTTGTTTGGCATTGCCAAATACCAGATTGCAGTGATTAATCTCGGCATCCGCGACGGCATCGAAGTCGGTCACCTGCTAGCCTCTTATACACGTGGTGAAACCGTAGTAGATAATTTTGACCTGCTCGACAAGGGCGATGACGTCAAACTGCCCGATGAGCGCAGTGGCCTGCTGATGATCTTCCGTGCCTTTGATAACGTGAGTTACGGCCTGGTGATGGAATCGACCAACGTGATTCACAAGTACGATGTAGTCGCGACCCCCAGATAAAATCACTTACAATCAGGGATGATGGATACAGAAGCCTGGCTGTTGCTCAACCGCGTCCCCGGCCTGGGGGCGAGCACTTATAATAAGCTGCTCGAACATTTTGGCGACCCGCGCCGGGCGCTGAATGCCCGCGGTGCTGACCTCAAACACGCCGGACTCAGCCAGGCACTGATATCCAGCCTGCAGGCGATGGATGAAACCGCCATTGCGGCTGATATCGACTGGCTGGCGCTCGACGGTCACCATCTGCTCAGCATGCACGATGCACGCTACCCGCCCCTGCTCAAACACATCAGCGACCCGCCACCCATACTCTACGTGCGCGGTGACCCCGATTTCCTGCAACAACCGCAACTTGCCATGGTCGGTAGTCGCAATCCCACCGCGTCTGGCCGGCGCACGGCACTGGAGTTTGCGCGTCACCTGTCTGCTGCCGGTATCACCATCACCAGTGGACTCGCCGCCGGTATCGATGGCGCCTGCCACGAAGGCGCCCTGCAGGGCATCGGCAGTAGCGTTGCGCTGGTCGCGCACGGCCTCGATATCGTCTACCCGGCCAGTCATCACCAGCTCGCCGAGCACATCGCCGCCAGCGGCGCCATCGTATCTGAAATGCCCATTGGTACCGGGCCACAGCGCGGCCTGTTCCCGCGCCGCAACCGCCTCATCAGCGGTATATCGCTGGGCACACTGGTGGTTGAAGCGGCGCTGAAAAGCGGCTCACTGATTACTGCACGACACGCCATGGAACAGGGCCGCGAGGTATTTGCTATTCCAGGCTCGATTCATAATCCACTGGCGCGTGGCTGCCATCAACTTATTCGGCAGGGCGCCAAACTGGTGGAAACCGCGAATGATATTCTGGAGGAACTCGCACCCCACCTCGGCGTCGGAGCATTAGACGAAAGTCTGGCAAGCCCCGGCCGGTCAACACCCGGTAATCAAGCAGAACTTGACCCGGACCACAAGAAACTGCTCAAATGCCTCGAATATGAACCCAGATCAATCGACGCCATTGTCGATTGCAGTGGTTTTTCAGCCGCCGAGGTAGCCTCCATGCTGCTGATTCTGGAGCTCGAAGGCAGCATAGTTTGTGATAGCGGCCTCTATACACGGATATAAATCACGCGCGTATAAGATAGCTCGAACACATATTTATATATAAGCAGGTAAAAAAAATGATTATCAAGCAGTCCGTGGTAGACGTGCTGATGTTTTTGTTTGAACGGTATCTGGGTGATGATAATGCAGTTATGGATGAACGCGACGACATGCATAGCCGGCTCGAAGAAATGGGCTTCGAGCACGTAGAAATTAACCAGGCTTTTGACTGGCTGGAAGATCTTGCCGCATTGCAGGATGGCACTGAGCCTTGCGCACCCGCCCAGAACAACAGCATTCGAATTTTTAGCAGTGAAGAAATTGCCGTACTCAACGAGAGTTGTCGCGGGTTTTTGATTTACCTCGAGCAGACCGGCATTCTTACCCCGATTACACGCGAACTGGTGCTGGACCGTGTTATCGCGCTGGGCAATGAACTAGATGTTGAGCAACTCAAATGGATTACCATGATCATTCTCCACACTCATCCCGGCGAGGAAAATGCCTTCGCATGGATGGAAAGTCTGGTATTTGATGAAGTTGTCGACTATATGCAATAGCACACCAGACATTTCACACATTCGAGTAAACCAATTTAATGAGCTCCAATCTCGTTATAGTCGAGTCGCCGGCTAAAGCGAAAACCATTGAAAAATATCTGGGCAAAGACTTCAAGGTACTTGCTTCGTACGGTCACGTGCGTGATTTGATTCCCAAGGAAGGCGCCATCGACACCGAACACAACTTCGAAATGAAGTACCAGGTCATCGAGCGCAACGAAAAGCATGTCGACAAAATCGCCAAATTACTGAAGAATGCCGATGTGCTCTACCTCGCAACTGACCAGGACCGTGAGGGTGAAGCCATATCATGGCACCTGCATGAATTGCTGAAAGAAAAAGGCCTGCTCGAAGGCAAAGCAGTGCATCGCGTGGTATTCAACGAAGTCACCAAACGCGCTATACAGGAAGCGATTGCGTCGCCACGCGAACTCTCGGCTGACCTGATTAATGCACAGCAGGCACGTCGCGCGCTCGACTACCTGGTCGGCTTTAACCTGTCGCCACTGTTGTGGAAAAAAGTCCAGCGTGGCTTATCTGCTGGACGCGTACAGAGCCCGGCACTGCGCCTGATTGTCGAACGCGAAATCGAAATTGAAAATTTCGTCGCCCAGGAATACTGGACAATAGAAGCCGATACCAGCAAAGACCAGCAGCCATTTAGTGCCCGGCTTAGCGTACTCAATAACGACAAAATCAAACAGTTCAGCATCACCAGTGAGACCGAAGCGACGGCAGCGCGCAACGCACTGCTAAAGGCCGCGCACGGCAAACTCACCGTTGACAAGGTTGAAAAGAAACAGCGCAAACGCAATCCTTCTGCCCCGTTTACGACTTCCACCATGCAACAGGACGCTGCGCGCAAATTGCGTTTCACCGCTCAGCGCACCATGCGTACTGCTCAACAATTATACGAAGGCATCGATATTGGCGGCGAAACCGTCGGCCTCATCACCTACATGCGTACTGATTCGCTAAACCTTGCAAATGAAGCGATTGCAGAAATTCGCGGCCTGATTGAACAAAACTACGGCAAAGATTATCTGCCCGATGAACCACGCGTATTCAAGAACAAATCGAAGAACGCACAGGAAGCGCATGAAGCGATTCGGCCGACATCAGTGCTGCATTTACCCGAGCAGATCAAGTCACACCTTAAACCGGACCAGTTTGCACTTTACGAACTGATCTGGAAACGCGCCATGGCCTGCCAGATGATTCATGCCACGCTTGATACCGTTACGGTTGACCTTGAGTGCGGCAAAGAAAATACATTCAGAGCAAGCGGCTCAACCATCCGGCATCCGGGTTTCATGACGGTTTACATGGAAAGCGTGGATGAAGATAAAACCGAAGACAATAACGACAAACTGCTGCCCGAACTGAAACAAGGCGAAAAAATTGACTTGCTTGAAATTCGCAATCAGCAGCACTTTACCGAGCCGCCACCACGCTACAGCGAAGCCAGCCTGGTCAAAACGCTCGAGGAACACGGCATCGGCCGGCCTTCTACGTATGCCAGCATCATTTCAACACTGGTCAACCGAGAGTATGTTGAACTGGAAAACAGGCGTTTCACCCCGACTGATATCGGCCGCATCGTCAATAATTTTCTCACCGAACATTTCACCCGCTACGTAGATTACGAGTTCACCGCTAACCTGGAAGACGAACTCGATTCGATATCACGCGGCGAAGAAGACTGGGTGCCACTGATGCGCAGCTTCTGGGAACCCTTCAAAAAACTGGTAGATGACAAGGAAGCCAACGTCAGTCGTGCCGACGTCGCGCAGTCGCGCCTGATAGGCACTGATCCAAAGACAGGCAAGCCCATCACCGTGCGTATGGGGCCTTATGGGCCTTTTGTCCAGATCGGCGACAAGGATGACGAAGAAAAACCACAGTTTGCGAGCCTGCGGCCCGGCATGAAAATGAACGATGTCACCATGGATGATATCGACTTCCTGTTCCAGCTGCCGCGTGAACTCGGCGAGACATCCGAAGGTGAAAAAGTATCGACCAACTACGGTCGTTTCGGGCCCTATGTAAAATATAACAGCAAGTTCGTTTCCATCAACAAGGCATACCAGGACCAGGGCATTGACCCCTACAACATAACGCTCGAACAGGCACTGGAGCTGGTGGCTGCGAAAAAAGAATTCGATGCAAATAAATACATCAAGAGCTTCGAAGGCACTGACATTGAAGTACTGAATGGCCGTTTTGGCCCCTATATTACCGACGGCACCAAG
>JBATHJ010000429.1:0-3715 GCA_049666625.1 Gammaproteobacteria bacterium
GTGCACTGCCGATGGCGAAGGACAGATAAGCACAATAAAAAAAGCCGGCTGTTGCCGGCTTTTTTATTTATGACAAACGCGCTGGTGTCAGCCGAATACGGATATACACAAGGCCATCAAACCGGCGGGATACAGGCCCAGTACCAGGATCAGTAAGGCGTTGCCACTGAGCACAATTTGCATATCAGTGCTGCCTTGCAGCGGTGCTCTATCCTGCGGCTCATCGAAATACATCAGCTTGATGATGCGCAAATAATAGTACACACCGATGATGGAGAAGAACACCGCCACGCCTGCGAGCCATACCAGGTCGATATGTATTATCGCCTTGAGCACCGCCAGCTTGGCCCAGAATCCCAGCGTTGGTGGCACACCTGCCATGGAGAACATCAGGATCAGCATCATGAAGGCATACCACGGGCTGCGCTGATTGAGCCCGCGGTAATCGTCAAGCTTGTCTGCTTCAAAACCGGAACGCGCCAGCAGCATGACAATACCGAAACCACCGAGTGACATCATGGCATAGGCAATGGTGTAGAACATGGCGGATGAATAACCTTCCGCCGTCCCCGCGAGCAAACCCAGGATAATAAAACCGACGTGAGAAATGGTTGAATACGCCAGCATGCGTTTGATGTTGGCCTGCGCGATGGCGACGATATTACCAATACCCATGGACAATACCGCAAGGATCACCAGCATCTGCTGCCAGTCGGCGTGCAGACCGCCAAGGCCTTCGACCAGTAGGCGCATGATAATGGCAAAGCCGGCGAGCTTGGGCGCAGTCCCCAGGAACACGGTGACCGCGGTCGGGGAACCCTGGTAAACATCGGGCACCCACATATGAAACGGCACCGCACCGAGTTTGAACATTAAGGCCACCAGTACAAATACCAGTGCGAATACCAGGCCAATGTCCTGGCTACCGGCGTTGGTCACCGCACTGGCGATATCCACCAGTTGCAGACTGCCGGACAGCCCGTACAACATCGACATGCCGTAGAGCAACATGCCGGACGCAATCGCACCGAGCACGAAATATTTCATCGCCGCTTCCGAGGCATTGCCGTTATCGCGGTGCAGCGCAACCATGGCGTAGAGGCAAAGCGATAACAGTTCCAGGCCGAGATAGAGCATCAGCAAACTGGCCGATGACACCATCAGCATCATGCCGAGTACGGCAAACAATGACAACAAATAAAATTCGCCCTTGAACAGGTCGCGGTCTTTCAGGTAATCGCGTGAATACACGAACACCACGGCAGTTATTCCAACAATGAACAGCTTGAGCACATCGGCCATCGCGTCCTGCACAAACATGTCGTTGTACGAGTACACGCGTGCATCGGTCAAACCACCAAGCAATAACAGGAAGGTACCGAGCAGGCTTAATTGCGACAGAATATAACTGATATTGCGCTGGTCGTCGCGCAGGAACACATCCACCACCAGCACGACACAGGCCATGCTCAGCAGGAATATTTCCGGCAACGCGGTAATGTAATTAAGAGCTTCGAGAGTCATTACTGTATTCCCGCCAGCGTTGTAAGTTTGGAAACAGAAACATGTTGCAACAGGTTATCAATGGTCGCATGCATCACGTCGATCAACGGCGCCGGCCACAGGCCAAGCCCGAGCACGGCAACCGCGAGTATGCTCATAATGACAAATTCGCGCGCATTCAGATCTTTAAGATCACGCACATTGTCATTGGCAACTTCACCATAGAACACGCGCTTTACCATCCACAGGGTATAGGCCGCGCCGAGAATCAGCGTGGTCGCACCAAGGAAGGCATACCAGAAATTGGCGTGGAAGCTGGCAATAATCACCATGAACTCGCCGACAAAACCCGAGGTGCCCGGCAGGCCTGCGTTCGACATTGCAAAGAACACGGCAAAGCCGGCAAACACCGGCATGGTATTGACCACACCACCGTAGGCATCGATCTGGCGGGTATGCATGCGGTCGTAGAGCACGCCGATCATAAGGAACAGTGCGCCGGAAATAAAACCGTGCGATATCATTTGCACCATGGCGCCTTCGAGTGCCAGCACGGCACCGCCGCCAGTGATATTAGCGCTGTTATCTGCAATCTGGAAAATCACGAACATACCCAGGGTGACAAAACCCATGTGGGCAATCGAAGAATAGGCCACCAGTTTTTTCATATCTTTCTGCGCCAGTGCGACAAAACCGATATACACCACGGCGACCAGTGACATCAGGATAATCAGCCAGTCGAGTGCCGAGCTGGCATCGGGCGTAATCGGCAGGCTGAAACGCAGGAAGCCGTAACCACCGATTTTTAACATGATCGCCGCCAGGATCACCGAACCGCCGGTGGGGGCTTCGACGTGCGCATCAGGCAACCAGGTATGCACCGGCCACATCGGCACCTTGACTGCAAACGCCATCAGGAAAGCGATGAAAATCAGTATCTGCTCATCCATCCCCAGCTTGAGCTGGTGCATGTCGAGTATGGCAAAGCTGTCGCCCTGGTAATACATGTAGATCAGCGCAACCAGCATGAACACCGAGCCGATAAAGGTATAAATAAAGAACTTGATAGTGGCGTACACCCGGCGTTCGCCGCCCCAGACACCGATCAGGATAAACATCGGCACCAGCATACCTTCCCAGAACACGTAGAACATCATCGAATCGAGCGCGGCAAACACGCCGACCATGAGGCCTTCCATGATGAGGAACGCAGCCATGTATTGCGAGGGTTTTTTCTGGATCACATCCCAGCCCGCTAGGATCACCAGGATGGTGGTAAAGGTGGTGAGAATAATCAGCGGCATCGAAATTCCGTCGATACCGAGGTGATAATAAATATCAAACGCCGGTATCCAGTTTGCACGTTCGACAAACTGCATATCAGAAGTTTCGATGTTAAACCCGGTGTAGAGGCCAAGACTGAGCACAAATGTGGCAATCGATATCATCAGGCCCAGTCGGCGCATACCATTGGCATCACCCTTGTCGCCTGCCAGCAGCACGGCAAGTCCGCCAAGAATGGGCACCCAGACAGTCAGACTTAATAATGGCCAGTCGGTAAACATGTTTTATCCTAAAAAATCACAAAGGCGGTGAGTAAACCCAGCACACCGATAATCATGGCAAACGCGTAGTGATACAGCAGCCCGGTTTGCAGCTGGCGCACAATACCGGCGAACCAGCCCACCACCCTGGCAGAACCATTTACCAGCACGCCATCAATAAACAGCGTATCGCCGTATTTCCACAGGCCGTTTGCCAGGTTGCGGCTGCCGGCACCGAACACGACTTCATTGGCTTTATCCGCATAATATTTTTCATCAAGAATTTTGTAGGGCACGGCAAACAAGGTTTTCATGCGATCTGCCATCGCAGGGTTATGCAAATACATGTACCAGGCAGCGATCACGCCCGCGGCCGCAAGATAGAATGCCGGCCCGGCAAAACCGTGTTCGACAAAACCGATCGCACTCTTAAAACCCTGGCCGACAATTTCCAGGCCACGATGATGCTCGGCGATATACACCGCGCCACCAAAATAATCACCGAACAGCATGTATTCGATGGTAAAACCACCGATGAAGAACGATGGAATCGCCAGCGCGATCAACGGGCCGGTGACCACCCAGCGGGTTTCGTGCAAATGCTCCCTGGTGTGCTGGTCCATGCGCTCCTTGCCGTGGAACACGAGGAAGAACATGCGGAACGAATA
>JBATHJ010000430.1:0-5556 GCA_049666625.1 Gammaproteobacteria bacterium
TCGTGCGCGTGGTCTACGACGTGTTCGGCGTAACTTTCGTCGATCAACTCGGTCTGCTCAGCCTGCTGGGTATCGCGGCCGCGATCACCATCGTGTATGGCTCCGTCAAGGCGCTCAGCCAGGACAACCTGAAAAAACGCCTCGCCTATTCCACTGTGAGCCAGGTGTCTTACATCGCGCTGGGCACCGCCATCCTCGGCCCGCTTGGCACTATTGGCGGTGTGGTGCACCTGGTTCACCAGGGCATCATGAAAATCACCCTGTTCTTCACCGCCGGCAATTATGCCGAGACCCTGGGCATTCACAAAGTGAGCGAAATGAACGGTGTCGGTCGGCGTATGCCGGGGACGACATTGGCCTTCAGTATCGCGGCCCTGGGCATGATCGGGGTGCCGCCGGTGGCGGGTTTCGTCAGCAAATGGTATCTCGGCCTGGGCGCCCTGGACGCCGGCATGGCCTGGTGGGTGATGCCGGTGCTGGTCACCAGCAGCCTGCTCAATGCCGCTTATTTTCTGCCCATACTGCACCGCGCATGGTTCCGCGCGCAGGGTCCCGAATGGCCGGCAGAACATATCCCGGCAGGGCGTTTCGAAACCAGCGCGGCATTGCTGTGGCCGCCACTGGTGACCGCAGCACTTGCACTCGCGGCCGGGCTATTTGCCGCTGCCCCGTATAGTCCGCTTGAATGGGCGAGCCTGATTGCGCAACGGGAGTATGGCCTGTGAATACTGTGATGCTGTTGCTGATCTGGTTACTGCCGCTGGCACTGGCACTGCTTGCCCGCCAGCGCCACGCGCGCTGGTTAATAATCGTCGCTGCGCTTCCCGCCCTGATTGCGGCCACGGTGTTACCTGTCGGCACCCATGTTTCGCTGCCGTGGCTGCTGCTCGGTGTCGAACTCGGCCTGGACGAAACCGGCCGCGTGTTCCTTTTGTTCAGCGGCCTGTTGTGGTTGCTGGCAAGCCTGGTGGCAGTGGGCAGTCTTATGGGTGATGCTAACAGCACGCGTTTCCGCTTTTTCTTCCTGCTGGCAATGTCCGGTAACCTGGGCCTGATCGTGGCCCAGGACATGGTGAGCTTCTACCTCGGTTTCACCCTCATGGGGCTGGCCGCGTACGGGCTTATCGCACATTCGGCATCGCTGCGCGCGCGCAGGGCTGCGCGCCGTTATCTTGGCTGGACCATCGCCGGCGAACTGATCCTGTTTGTTGCTATCACAATGCTGGCACAGCAACACGGCGGCGATCTGTCCTTTAGCGTATTGCAGTCAGCCCCGCCTGCCAGCTTCGTTGTGCTGTTACTGATCATCGGCTTTGGTATCAAGCTCGCGCTGCCCGGCCTTCATCTGTGGCTGCCGCAGTCGTACGCGGTCGCGCCGACAGCTGCCGTGATGGTGCTGAGCGGCGCCATGATCAAGGCCGGCCTGCTGGGCTGGCTGCGCTTCCTGCCGCCCGGCGATGTGTCATTGATCGACTGGGGAGAGTTGCTGATGGTCATCGGCATCATCGGTATTGGATTCGGTGCTGTCTTCGGACTGATGCAACAACGACCACGGTTGCTGCTGGGCTATTCCAGCATCAGCAAAATGGGCGTACTCACCGCCGGGATGGGGGCCGCCCTGTCCTGGCCGGCGGCCGCCCCCGCCATCATCAGCGCACTGGTGATTTTTGCGGCGCACCACGCGCTGGTGAAAGCCGCGCTGTTTCTCGGACTGGGGCTGGTGGAGCGTGGCGGGCTGAGACCCTGGCTCTGGCCGGGATTCGTTTTTCTGGCGCTCGCCCTGGCCGGTGCGCCCTTCACCAGCGGTGCACTGGCGAAGTCGATGCTGAGCGCAAGTCTTCCGCAAGCAGCGCACCAGCTGCTGGGACTGCTTGCGCTATCTGCATTTGTGACCACCCTGTTGATGGCGCGTTTCCTGTTTCTGCTCTGGCGACTGCGCGAGCGCGCCACTACGCCGCACGCTGTTGCTTCGACAGTTGCCTGGCTGGTTCTGCTGGAGATGATTGTTGTGTGGCCGGTCATGCTCGCTGACCCGGGGCAGCTGCACGCAGGTATTGTGCCGCTATCGCTGGGGGTGCTTCTGGCGGCACTGGCGCTAACGGCCACAAAACGCTGGCCTGGCATCATCAGTTTCCACAATCGACGCTTTACGGGACGATACCTGGCGCGACAAACCAGTCGTGGCAACCTGTACTTAAGCTGCGCTGCACAATTGTTTATTAGCTCGATGCTGTCGACCTTACGCAAGCGTTACGAACTGATTTTACTGATACTAAAGCGCAGCCAGCGAGCGTCGCAACCAGCACAAAATAGCGAGCACGAGTGGCCACTGGCGGGAACACTTTGGCTTTGTATTGGCGGCATGCTGCTGGCTGCGTTTGCTGCAACTGCATGACACAGGAGGCAACTGATGAAACGCTTCAAGAATATATTGTTTGTTGCGGATCGCCAGAGCGGGCGCTCTGCTGAACTTGAAAGAGCGATCGCTGTAGCAACGACCAACGCAGCTCGGCTAACGGTTATGGATGTAACTCCCGAGGCAAGCGTTGCCAGTTTTATCAAGCAGACCTATGACATTGATCTGAACGCACAGTTAAGAGAACAGCGCGAGCAACAACTGGAGGCGCTGGTAAAACCGCATGCGGATGCCGGCATATCGGTTTACATCAAGGTGGTTAGCGGTACGCCCTTCATCGAGATTGTGCGCGCCGTGCAGCGTAACGCACATGACCTGGTGATGAAAGTGGCTGAACACGATGACGGCCTTGTGCCCGCTTTTTTTGGCAGCACCGATATGCACCTGTTACGTAAATGCCCATGCCCGGTCTGGATTGATCGATCGGGCACCGGACCTTCCTACAGGCGGCTGCTGGCTGCGGTGAATCCGTTCGACGATGAGTCCGGCGAACGGCAACGTCTGATACTCGACCTCGCAACTTCGCTCGCGGAGCGAGAGCAGGCAGTACTTGATGTAGTGCATGCCTGGCAACTGCCCGGCGAATCCATGCTCGCCAGCGGACGTGGTCGCATTCCGCCGACCGAACTCGACCTATTACTTGCGTCGACTGAGCTGCGTCACCGACAGGCGCTGGACAAGCTCCTGCTACCCTATAATCTCAGCAGCGAAGCCGATAATGTTCATCTTCGTAAAGGACATCCTGCAGAAATTATTTCCAGCTTTGCCAGAGAACGCGGTGCAGACCTCATCGTGCTTAGCACCCTCGGCCGCGTCGGCATAGCTGGCCTGTTTATCGGCAACACCGCTGAAGATGTGCTGCGTGAAACGGCGACAGCGGTGTTAGCGGTCAAGCCGAACGGCTTTGTATCACCGGTAAAATAAATGATGAAGAAGACGACACATTGGCGCACATCCGGCGTGCAGTGCGCAACTATGCGCTGCCAGCGTTTTGGCTTATAGTGCCTTCAATCCATCGAGCAAATTCACACTAGCCGTTATGTCCAGCCTGAATCTAAAACACCTGCGCTACTTCTGGTCGGTGGCCTCGAACGGCTCCATCGCGCGCGCCTCGGAGAGCCTGCATGTCACCCCGCAGACCATCAGCGGACAGCTGCGCGAACTTGAGGCGCAGACGAATGCCAAACTGTTTCAGAAGAGCGGCCGCAACCTGGTATTGACTGATACCGGGCGCGTGGTGTTCTCCTACGCCGATGAGATGTTTCGCCTTAGCGAAGAATTAAAAGATGTGCTGGACGGGCGTACCCCTGGCTCCGCCATGACACTCACCGTCGGCGTTGCCATGGTAGTACCGAAACTGCTCGCCTATCGTGTACTCACGCCGGTACTGGCAATGCCGGAACCGGTGCGCCTTGTATGCCTGGAGGCATCGCTGTCCGATTTACTCGCTGACCTTTCGGTACACAAACTCGATCTTGTGCTCGCAGACAGCCCACTGAGCCCGACACTGAACATTCGCGCCTACAATCACCTGCTCGGCGAATCCGGCATCAGTTTTTTCGCTACGCAGAAAATGGCACGAAAAGTTGCAGCCAGGTTCCCGCACTCGCTGCACGACGCACCCATGCTGATGCCCACCGCCAGCAGTGCATTACGACGCATGCTTCAACAGTGGTTTGAGCGCCAGGGAATAAAGCCGGTGGTGGTGGCTGAATTTGAAGACCGTGCACTGATGAAAGCATTCGGCGAAGCCAATGCCGGTATTTTCACTTCACCCACGGCGGTCGAGGACGATGTCATCGCCAAGTATGGCGTGCGCGTCATCGGGCGCACCGACGACATCAAGGAACGTTTCTACGCCATTTCTGCCGAGCGCCACATCAAGCATCCGGCGGTTTCTGCGATTACCGAATCAGCCCGCAACGACCTGTTCAGCACTGCCTGAATCACCGGCGTTCGCGCCGATTCATTTTGCTCTCCATTTGCCTGTCAGCATTCACCGGGCCCGGTACGCTGCCATGAAATCCAGTGGGAAATCTACCGATACGAGCTGATGCTTCGGTTTTTCCGAGTCTTTTACGAGTGCATTCCGAATACCACTACGACCCACTGGCCCCTATAGTATTTATACATTCGAAGATAACAGCTAGAGGAAGCAGGCATGCAGATTGCAATTCAGTCCCGGGGTTTTTCGCTGACCGATGCGCTCCACCAGCACGTGCTCAACCGCCTTGAGTTTACCCTGTCACGCGGTGCCAGCCGGGTGCGACGCGTCGATGTCAGGTTGTCAGACATCAATGGACCGCGCGGTGGTGTCGATAAACGCTGTCTCATCGAGGTTCGACTCAGCGGGCTCCCGGTTGTTGTCGTGCAGGACGTACAGTCGGATATGTACACCGCGATTGATCGTGCTGCCGGGCGCGCCGCCCGCACCGTATTGCGACGGCTGGCGCTCGGTAACCCGCGGCGTCAACCGCACTCAGCACTGGTAGCAGATAGCTGGTCTTACGAACTGTGACAGCACGGCGCACATCATCAGTATCAAGCATTATCCATAAAAGAAACCACTAACTGATCTACCACCAGAGGAAGTATGTCATGCCGAAAAGATGGTTACAGATTAAAGGTGATCCTTCAGTACGTGCTTTCCTGTTTGAACAAAAGCGTGTGGAAAGTCTTTTTGATACATCAATCGATCAGCTGCATGAAATCGTACGCATCTTGCTCGAACGCAAGGGTGTGTTTCACACCAAGATTCACTATTCATCCAGCCAGCTGACCTGCTGGTATGCACGTGATCCGTTTTGCTACGAGATGTTCGTGCGCGAGGAAATACTCGAAGATGGTTTTCTCGATCGCTTTCCAGATACCGATTACGCGGGTCGCACCCCGGTAATAGACGCCCGCCAACTCGGACGCATTCTCATCGAGTTCAAACGACTGCGGCTTACAGACGAGACTATCTACTTACGCAATGCAGCAGTTAACCTGATTAACGGCATGATCAACATGACGTTCTCCTGCGATGGAACTCATTATATTGACCAGCACACGTTTTTTGCAAAACTCGACACATTCGAGACCATAGAGCAGGCGTCGCCATGCACAGCCGAACGCCCGAGCCTTATATCGGCGGGTAA
>JBATHJ010000431.1:0-6434 GCA_049666625.1 Gammaproteobacteria bacterium
AACCTGCGCCAGCACAGCAACCACCTGATTGCCGGCGCCTGTATGAACAGGGTGAATACCACCACGCCAAATGCAATCGACTGTATTGTCCACCAGTAGTCCAGTGTCGTCGGCAGGGATAAGGCCAGTGCCAGCGTCACTGCGCCACGCAGGCCGGCCCACACCATCAGGGTCTGGTGTTCAAACCCTATGGGTGCTTTCAAAAATAATGAAAGCAGACCCAGCCCGCCGTAGATCGCAACAGCCCTTGCCAGCAGCACAGCCAGAATCGCAATCAGCATTGCCAGCCAGCGCTGCTCAAACATTTCGAGCGTAATCACTGCGCCTACAATGATAAATACAATCGCGCTGCTTATTTGCACCAGTGTATTCCAGAAATGCTGACTGGCTTTGTGCTCTTCTGCCTGTTGAGACATCGCGGAAAAAATAAGCCCCGCGAGCAATGTCGCCATGACCCCGGACACCTGGAGTATTTCTGCAAGCTGGTAAGCGCCATATGCCAGTAATACGCTCAACATACCTGCCACACCTTCGGTCTTGAGCCAGGCATTCATTTTTGCAGCCACGTAGCCCAGGCATCCACCGAGCACTATCCCGCCGCAGAAAACTTTACTGAACTCATATAACAACGAAGCCGTACTGCGTGATTCATTTTCCGCAAGTGCGATAGCCATGAACAGGCCGAACAAAACAATCACGGTTGCATCATTGAACAGGCTTTCACCTTCCAGCAGTAATTTCAGCCGCGCACCTGCCTGTAATTTTTTAATACTGGCAAACACTGCTGATGGTTCTGTTGCCGCCAGGATTGCACCGGTCAATAACGCAGCTATCCAGGGAAAGCCGCTATCGTGCGCGATACCGTAATACAGAACTACCGCGGCCAGAAAACAGGTCAGCAGCATACCGGCGACAGCAAGGAATATTATCGACGGTAGATTTTCGCGTAAGGCTGATTTTTCGATATTAAAAGCCGCGCCAAATACCAGCACGGGAATGAACACATTAAAGACCAGGGATTGATAATTGTCTGCGCGAATCCCGGTGTCGTAACCAGCGAATACCACCAGTTCCGAAGCTATAAATCCAACCAGCACCAGCATGCTGGCGTACGGCATACGCGTGGCGCGCGAGAGCGGCCATGACACTGTTGCCAGCACCAGTAAAATTACGAATGCTGCAACAGTGTATTCAATTGTCACGTGTTTTAATCCTGGGTGGCAAGCTGCCAGCGGCTCCAGTCAGCACGATTTTCCGCAACATGAAACAGTGCCGCAATCACCTGCCTGTCGTAACGTTGATCAGCCTGTGCAAGCAACATATCCAGCACGTCTCTGACTGGCTTACCCTGCCGATAAGCACGCGCACTCGACATTGCTACGAATGCATTGGCTACTGACAGTATTCTTGACTCCGTCAGTATTGCATCGCCTTTCAAGCCTGCAGGATAACCACTGCCATCAAGAAATTCATTTTTCTGGCTGATAATGTCGATTACCGGTCCATCGAATTCAAGATCTTTGAGAATATCAATTGTGTCCTGCACACTGCCGTGCATGCGCAGTTGTTCTTCACTGGTCAGGGGCTGCATTTTGGTGAGTAACTCACGCGGCAAATTAAGCTTGCCCAGGTTCGCCAGCAGCGCGGCCATCGCCAGCGTGTCTGTGCTTTCCGGCTCCAGGCCAATCGCTTCCGCTATAGCAACGGCTACTTCGCGCGTACGTTCAGAATGATTGGCACAGTAGGGATCATGCAAATCAACGGCATGCACCAGGGTTGCAATAATACCTTCGAGCAATCGATTGTGCCTTTCCTGTGTTTGCTTGAGCACGGTAATATCATGCAGAACGTACAGCACCGAGCCGCGATAATCGCCTTCCTGCATCGATGCAACCGACACGTGATAGAAGTAAATAACGCCGGCTATATCAATTTCCATGACACGGTTGTTTTCGACGCCTTCATGTGCCGATTCACGCACCTCGAGCAGGCGTCGGCTGGTGTCAGCGCTGAACAGGTGATACAGCGAGCGGCCACGAATATCTTCCACCGTCGTGCCTACAGCATGTGACAGGGTGGCATTTGCAAAAATAATATTGTCCTGTTTATCCAGCAGGAATATATGGTCGCTGATATTATTACCGACCGAATTCAACAGCGCGGTTCTCGCCGTCAGCCTGTCGGTGGTTTTCTGCAGCCTCACGCTGGTTGCATGCCGCCATATGGCAACAAAGGAAACCGCGAGAATAAACACAGCCAGCATAAAGACGGTGAGAATAAATTCCTGGTGAGCATGAGATTCACGCAAGGCTTCGCTGGCATCAATTTTTTGCATCAGCACCCAGTCAGTACCCGGAATGGTTCGCGCGGTCACCAGCACCTGCTTGCCGCGATAATCTGTTTTCAGTGCAAAATCACCCGTGCGATCACGTGCAAAATTAACCGCCTGTGCCTGGCTTGATCTCGCCACGGTGTGAAATATTTCGAACTTTTCAGCCAGCGGACTGAGATACCAGGTACTGAATTCATCACCCGTTACCAGTAACGACTCATCTGATTCAGTCGTCAACCAGTGCTGGCTAAGAATTTCATATAAATTATTTTTCAGATTGATGACCGCGACAACTGCGCCCGGATACTCAGTGGTACCCGGCCCGGCCTGTACCGCGCTTACCGGCACAGCAAGCAACAAACGCGCCTGCTGGCTTTCATTGGGGTAAATCCCGTAGACCACGGCACGCTGCTTGCTTTTAGCCAGCTGCACGGCTTTACGAATGTTTTCATCAGTGGCCGGGAACTGTTGCGTTGAAAGCAGCAGTTTGCCATCGCCGTCAGTCACGCCGACGCCTTCATTCAATTGCGTTTGCTGATTAGCATTGATTGCCTGTGCACTGGAAAAAACGCCGGCGCGGTTAGCAGTGGCGACAATCAGGTTTTTCAGATGGCTTAACTGGCCGCGCTGCGCTTCACTCGATTCATCTGCTGCGCCCTGTCGCATACTTAACAGGATTTGCAGCAACGGGTTGTCGGCCAGCTCCTGCAGGTTTGATGTTTGTGACTTCAACCAGGATTCAACCGCGCGCTTTTGCGACTCTGCAATCACTGCAAGCCTGCCTTCCCAGTTCTGCATATCACGCTGGCGCTCGCGTGCAACGTATTCGTTGCCCAGCCACATCCCCAGCGCCATAAATGCCAGCAATAAAACAAATGCAATAATGACCGGGCGATTTTCTTTCACAGTTTTACCTTTTGTCATTTAATTAGGCAGATGCATCCACCAGTTTTTTTCATTAACAGAATACACCGGTACATAATGAAAAATATTTTTGTGTGATATCACCTGTTTAATCTGGTTATCGAGTATCAAAATATCATCATTCTGGTTAAGCGCCATGACCGCATGTGGAATTCTCAGGTTTGTATCCTGAACCACCACAACACGCATATCCTCCACTGCATACCCCAGCTGCTTGAGTGATAGCATTTTTATAATGGCATAATCTTCACAGTCACCATTGTGCTGCAGAAACTCCATTGGTGTTGCCCAGTAATCCACCATGCCATAATTTTCTATATCGAGCACATAGGGTTTTTCGTTGGCATATACATTCACGCGCCTTATTTTTTCTGCAGATGGCAAGGAAGCTATCTCGGCAAGAAATGCCCGCCACTGTTGCAAATGGCATTGATTGAATTGCGATGAGTCACAGCTGCCCTGCGGCGTGGTTTCCAGGATATGGCGCTCCAGCACAGATAACCACTGGGGAAACAGCCCAAGATCATTCTTGTTTATTTCCTGGTAACCGAACAGATGACCGGCGGCATTGGCCGTTGTCATTGCCGATATCATCAGGATTAGCACCCGTCCCATGAATAGCTGCATATTTTTTCGCATTGGCAGGTATAATACGCAACTTGATTACTGGATGCAGCTAGTAAAATATTGTGAATATAAATGCCATTATCTGCACAATTGGCCTTGGCGGGATTTTATTCTCCGGCCAGCTTCATGCCGAATTGAGTGCTAAAGACTTACAGTCGATGTTCGATCGCGCGATTCTCACCCGCGAATCCGGTAAAACTTTCGAAGCCATCGAACTGTTTGAAACCATTCTAAGCAACCAGCCAACACTCAATCGTGTTCGTCTGGAACTTGCCGTGGCCTATCACCAGGCAACCCGTTACGAAGATGCCCTGCATGAATTCAAACTGGTGCTCGATGATCCGTCGACCCCGGAAAACGTCAAACTTTCGATTCTTGCCTACCTCGGCCAGTTGACCAGTGACGAACTCGAACCGGCAGCAAGACACAGCTTCTCGTACTACACCAAGGCCGGCGCGCTGCACAATTCCAATATCAACGCCACACCAGGTTCCGGACTATCAACCATCGCTGGAATAAGTACGGCTGATAAAATTTCGTCTACTGGCGTCGACATCAATCTCAGTGCCTCACACCGCTACAATCTTAAATCCCCGCTGAATGTCCAGGGCGCCGCCACCTATTTCGAATGGCAAAGCCAGCTCGGCCTGGCGAGCAACCTGTATTCCAAAACCAGCGACTATGATTACACTGTGCTCAGCCTGAGCACCGGCCCGGCGTTCATCGCTCCCGGCAGGTGGCGCGCCAGTGTGAGCCTGAGGGCTGACCAGCTTTTGCTGGGTGGCAGCACGCTGGCACTTTTCAGCTCGATCAACCCGGCGATTACATTTGATTTCGGGCATTACCGTAACCTGACTATCGAAAGCGCCTACACCCACCATAGTTATGACAAGCCCGCTGACCTGGGTCGCGATGGCAACGAAACCATGATCGGCGCCGGATATAACACCCTGGTCAATGCCAATAACACCGGACTGGAAGCAGGCTTCAGGCTCAGGCAGAACGACGCCCAGGACACAGGCTATGCCTATGATGATACCGAGCTTTATTTCAGCGGCTTCACCGCACTGTCTGAGCAGGCGGTCATCTATCTGCGTGTTAACCGGCATGCATATGACTATGAGGGGCTCGACCCGATCGTCAGTATTCAGCGGGACGAAACCGAAATCCTCTACGCGCTCGGCTATAACCGCGATTTACAGCAAGGTGTGCTTAAAAACTGGACATTCAATTTAGAATTCTCGGCCACCAGCAACAATTCAAATGCGGCTGAATACGAATACGACAGAAATTTGTTCAGCACCAGCCTGTCGCGCTACTTTCAATAATTGTGGAAATATTTTCGACGCCAATATTGTTTAAAATATGACCAATTTTAGAATATTGTACATAAAACAGCCACTCTGGACTCCATCTGTATAATTACCCGACAGATGTCGGTAATCATTACAAATCGTCATACAACCCCCGCTTAGCGCCTGGCAGTTGTCACAGGGCACCAGCCTGTCGCCAGACCACATTGCCTTAATAGCCACAACTTACTGATATTTAATTATTTATGAACTCAGTCACAATACGCCCGGCCAGCATTCATTAGTATTCAAGCTGCCGGACACGCTAAAAAATCTGCTGATGTTCAGCATTTAATAATATTAGTGAATGGAAAATCTTACAGTTATGGCCAATAATCTGTCAGCTCGCAGCTGATATTGTATAATCAGACAACTGGCTCTAGCTAACTTCTTGAATTACAATAACAAGAACGGGGTTGGCACAAAAAATGTATATAAATTCAGTAAACCTAAATGCACCAAAAACGAATATGAACTTTACTAACAACTCAAAACTGTTACACAAAACAATTCGCAGTGCTTACGTGCTTGCACTAACAGTTATGTTCGCCACTTCGGCCGGCGTATCTGCAGCAAGTGATAATGAGCAGACCCTGGCTGGTAAAGCTGATTCAGTTTACAACTGGGGCTCGTGGGAACTCGGACTGGAACCTGCCGCAGGCGGACCGATTGCACTGCCCAACCGGGCACTGAGCAATCGCCCTGCCAGTGTGCGCTTCAGACCCAGTGACAACAGCGTATATTCAGCCAGCACCCGAACCCTGGCAGAAACAACCATGGGACCCACACCTGCACCACCGGTGGTTCCCTTAACAAACGGCCCGGGCACAGCACCACCAGGTGGTCCAGGTGACCGTTTTTAATCGAGCGTATTGCGTATGAAAAAGCTGAACATTATTTCTGGAATTCTCGTTGCGATGCTGTCATCGACTTCGCATGCCATATCGGTTGGCGGGCTTGAGATTGCAGCTTTTGCGAATAATGTCTCCGGTTTTTCAGGTGATATTCTCAACTACAATTCCACTACTGCAAGCGCCACTATAGATCTTACCCAGATTAGATCTGACCTCACTGACATCGTCAGTTCTGATCCATTAGATATCGGACACATGACGTACGTGCTTAGTATTGATCCAAGCGCTTACATTGATATGGGTTTCACAAGCGACAATGCCGTATACAATGGCGTGGGCTCTGAC
>JBATHJ010000432.1:0-2113 GCA_049666625.1 Gammaproteobacteria bacterium
GAGCCTGCACTACCGCCGGCAGATTAAAGTGAGCGATACACAGCTGATGGGAACAGAGTTACAACAACGCATTATCGGCGCCATAGTACTGGTTGCGCTGGGGGTGATATTCATCCCCGCGCTGCTCGATGGCTCAGGCTATCGCTCGCGCGAAGCCCGCACGATTGAGATACCCGCACCACCTGAATTCCCGCCGCTCAGCCAGACCCGGCTCGAGCCGGTACCCACGCCGGTCGATACAAAAGTCAAACAGGTGGAAAAACAGCAACTGCAGCAGGCGCAGAAAGCGGTGCAGGCCTGGGCACTGCAGGCGGGCACTTTTAGCTCAAAAGCAAATGCTGACAAGTTTGCCGCCGGCCTCAAGAAATACGGCCACGCCTATGTCGATGACATCATGATGGACGGTAAAAAAGTCTACCGTGTGCGAATCGGTCCAGAACTCGACAAGGAGCGCCTGCAGGTATTGAGTGACAAGCTGAATAAAGACCGAAAAATCAAATCCTTCATCACCACGCACCCCTGACCGACAGATTGATGCTCAGCATAGAATCAGGCGGTCGATGGGCGTATAATCGCGCCTTTCTCGCGCAGCTTTGGGGTACACATGACCGTCATTGATGTAGTCATAATTTTTGTCATCCTCCTGTCGACTGGTTTTAGCCTGATGCGGGGCTTCGTCAAGGAAGCCATCTCGCTAGCCAGCTGGCTGATAGCTATCTGGGTCGCAGTCACCTTCGCACCCCGGCTGGCAGCTGCACTGCCGTCCAGTATTGAATCTGAGGCTGTGCGCCAGGCTATCGGCTTTGGCGTCCTGTTCGTGCTCACCCTGATGGTCGGTTCGCTGGTCAATTTCCTGGTGTCCGGGGTGGTGAAAAAAACCGGGCTCTCGGGTGCCGACCGTGTATTTGGCCTGCTGTTCGGTTTTTTGCGCGGTGGCCTGATCGTGCTGGTGTTCGTTGTAGTGGGTGGTTTGACACCGTTACCCGAGCAGGACTGGTGGCAAGATTCGAATTTGCTCGAACGCTTTGAACGCGTTGCTGTTGAGCTGCAGGATTACCTGCCGCCGGACATGCAAATGACATTCGACCCGGCGCAAATTCCGCAAGCCTTGCCCGAATCGATTCCAGACGGCATTAAGGGTGTGGTGGATAAATAATTATGTGCGGCATTGTTGGTATTGTGGGTCACTCGCCAGTTAGTCTCGATATATACGAAGCATTATCAGTAATACAGCACCGCGGCCAGGATGCCGCCGGCATCATGACCTGCATGGATGGCAAGTTTTACATGCGCAAGGGCAATGGCCTGGTGCGCGATGTGTTTTACAAACAGCATATGCAACGCCTGGTGGGCAACATGGGCATTGGCCACGTGCGGTACCCGACTGCCGGCTGTGCATCATCGCTGGAAGCGCAACCGTTTTATGTCAACTCACCTTACGGGATTGCACTGGCGCATAACGGCAACCTCACGAATACTGAAACCCTGAAGACCGAGCTATTCCAGGATGACCTGCGCCATCTGAATACCGAGTCTGACACCGAAGCCCTGCTCAATGTGTTTGCACATGAACTGCATGCGCTGGCAAAACCGGTATTTGATACCAACGATATTTTTGATGCTGTTGCCGCGGTGCATAAACGTTGCCGCGGTGGTTACGCGGTTATTGCCATGATTGTCGGCAAGGGCGTGCTCGCCTTCCGTGATCCTTATGGCATTCGCCCGGTGGTGTATGGCCAGCGCACGGTCAAGGGCAAGACTGAATACATGATCGCTTCTGAAAGCGTCGCGCTGCAGGCGCAGGGTTTTGAGCTGGTGCGCGACCTGATGCCGGGCGAAGCCGTGTTCATCGACTCCGAGTGTCGCCTGTACACCCAGCAGTGTGCTGAAAACCCCAGGCTGGTACCGTGCATATTCGAGTATGTGTATTTCGCGCGTCCAGACTCGATCATGGATGACGTATCGGTTTACAAAACCCGTTTACGTATGGGCCAGAAGCTGGTGCAAAAAATCATCCGCGAACATCCCGAACACGATATCGATGTGGTGATACCCATCCCCGACACCAGCCGTACCTCGGCGCTGGAAGTGGCTTACCATCTTGAAGTGAAAT
>JBATHJ010000433.1:0-3969 GCA_049666625.1 Gammaproteobacteria bacterium
GGCGAATAGGGTCCGATGGGTATGAGCGCGACATCAATGGCGCCATAGCGCTGAAAGATCTGTTTGAATTGAACCTCGTTATAGCCGGTATCACCGGCGAACCAGGTGCTAAAATCGCTGCGCCGGCTGGCCCACAGGCTGGCAGTGCAGAACAGCAGGGTCGAGACAAACAGGACGTAGGACTTCATCTCGCGCAGACTAGCAGCCAGATACTTTCTATATCAAGCACATTCGCTGGTGATATACACTCAAGACATTGATATGGCATATAATTCGCAGCTCAACCCGGAGTGTGCATGTTTTACAGCGAATCTTTTGATGTCATTGTCATCGGTGGCGGCCACGCCGGCACCGAGGCCGCGCTGGCGGCCGCGCGCATGGGTGCAAAAACCCTGCTGCTGACGCATAACATCGAAACCCTGGGCCAGATGAGCTGCAACCCGGCCATCGGCGGTATCGGCAAGGGCCACCTGGTGAAAGAAATCGATGCCATGGGCGGGGTGATGGCCAAAGCCGCCGACCGTGGTGGCATCCAGTTTCGTATCCTGAATCGCAGCAAGGGACCGGCGGTACGCGCCACCCGCGCCCAGGCCGACCGCGTGCTGTATAAAGCCGCGGTGCGCGAGGCGCTGGAAAACCAGCCCAATCTTTCGCTATTCCAGCAGGCGGTGGATGACCTGGTGGTGGAAAGTACCAGCGAGGGCGAGCGTGTCACCGGCGTGGTCACGCAGATGGGCCTGCGCTTTAGCGCAAAAGTCGTGGTACTCACCGTGGGCACGTTTCTTGGCGGTAAGATCCATATCGGTGAAAGCAATTACTCGGGTGGCCGCGCCGGTGATCCGCCATCGATTGCGCTCGCACAACGTTTGCGCGATCTGCCGTTCCGTGTCGGCCGACTCAAAACCGGCACCCCGCCACGTATCGACGGGCGCACGATTGATTACTCGGAACTGAAGTCGCAGCCGGGTGACACGCCGTTGCCGGTGTTCTCCTTTACCGGCTCGGTGAATCAACATCCCGAGCAGCTTGACTGCCACATTACGCACACCAACGCGCGCGGCCACGAACTGCTGCGCAATAGCCTGCACCGTTCGCCAATGTACAGCGGCGAAATCGAAGGCGTTGGCCCGCGTTACTGCCCCTCGATCGAAGACAAAATCGTGCGCTTTGCGGATAAAACCGCGCACCAGATATTTATCGAACCGGAAGGGCTGCACACCCATGAAGTGTATCCCAACGGTATTTCTACCAGCCTGCCGTTCGACGTACAGTTTGAATTTGTGCGCACAATCAAGGGGTTTGAAAACGCGCATATCACCCGCCCCGGGTACGCGATTGAATATGATTATTTTGATCCGCGCGACCTGAAAGCCTCGCTGGAAACAAAATTTATCAACGGCCTGTTTTTTGCCGGCCAGATCAATGGCACTACCGGTTATGAAGAAGCCGCCGCGCAGGGCCTGCTCGCCGGCATCAATGCCACCCGGCAGGTGCAACAACAGGACGTGTGGACACCCATGCGTGACCAGGCGTATATCGGCGTACTGGTCGATGACCTGGTGACCATGGGCACGGCTGAACCCTATCGCATGTTTACCTCGCGCGCGGAGTACCGCCTGTTGTTGCGCGAAGACAATGCTGATCTACGCCTGACCGAGATCGCGCGCCAGCTGGGCCTGGTGAACGATGAGCACTGGCGCAGTTATGAGCGCAAGCGTGAAGCCATCGTGACAGAACAACAGCGGCTGGCCAGTCTCACTGTCCAGCCGAATTCAGACCCGGGCCGTGCTATTTCCAGGCTGCTTGAAAAACCGCTGGCACGTGATTTTCGCGCCAGCGAGTTATTGCGTCGCCCACAAATCGATTATGCCCAGCTTACCGCGATCATCGGCACGCCAGCGCCACTCGCTCCACAGGTCGCCGAGCAGGTGGAGATACAGGCAAAATATGAAGGTTACCTCGATCGCCAGTTAAACGAGATCGAAAAAGCCAGGCGCCACGAAACCACGTCGATTGCAAAAATAAGCGACTACCAGCAGGTCCGCGGCCTGTCGGCAGAAGTGTGCCAGAAACTCAATGCACATAAGCCTGAAACCATTGGCCAGGCGTCGCGCATCCCCGGGGTCACGCCCGCGGCCATATCCCTTCTCATGGTGCATCTCAAAAAGTCGTCCGGCTGAATCTGCTGACGGCACTATCACAGGCAGGGCGTCTTATTCACTGCTAAATTAAGTATGTTAGGTGTTAATCAGCCAGGCATGGTTTGAATTCCCAGGCCTGTGAAATCTGCCAGAATCAGGGTAAACAATAGTTACAGGTATAGTTTTTGCGATTCAAACCGACCATAGTAGTGTGTAAGTGTTCTGCGATACGCTCAGGACAGTGCGGCTTGGGGCTTGTTTGCTGTGATGCAAAACAGGCGGGCATCGCTCCGTTTTGTCTGCGCTGAAGACAGACCCACCTGCCGGAAATTATGAAATTTCTTGAGATAATCAAAAACAAAAGCCTGATGAAACTGACAGGGGTACTGTCAGTGCTGGCTGTCGTCGCGATTTTAATCATTGTATTTTCACTCTATACCGTATCCATCTCGCAACACCGCACGATTCTGACCAACCAGCTGGATAGCCAGGCGCGCTGGCTAAACAACCTGCGATCGATTGACCATCGCCTGGGCGGGAATATGTCGAATGATGCGTTGATTCGCCTGGCCATCGAGCAGCTGCAGCAGGGCGATTTGCACAGGCAGCATACCGGCATTGCCAGCGAGTTTGCGCTAGCCCGGCGCGAAGGCGACCAGATAATCCACCTGTATTCCAATGCAACTTTGCATCAGCCCGCTGAGCAACATGAAATTGGTTTTAACGACAAACGCGCCACCGCCATGCGGCTTGCGCTTTCGGGTGAGTCGGGTACGCGCATGCAACGCGATTATCGCGATATTTATGTACTGGCAGCGTACAGGTATTTACCCGAGTACCAGCTTGGCATGGTTTGCAAAGTGGCTATTGAAGACATCGTTACGCCCTACCTGGTAATTGTGCTGTTAGCGGGTGTGATTGCCGTCGTATTTGTATTCGTCTCGGCCTTTGTTTTCATCAGGGCGATGGGCCCCGCCTATCGGAAAATTGAAAATAATGCCGATCGCATTTCCCGCCAGCATAGTGTGCTTGCCAGTATCAATGACCACGGTGATGCACAGCCCTGCGATATGGATCAGATATTCGGTGATATCACCACGGCGGCCAGCCGCGCACTGGCAGTGTCCCGGGTCGGCATCTGGTTGTTTGATGAAGCACATCAGCAGCTGCATTGCGCCAGTCTCTACACCAATGAAAAAGCGGTGGATTGCGAGGTTCTATGTGCAAGTGATTACCCGGCTTATTTTGAAGCGCTTGCCGAGCACAAAGCGATAAGTGTAGAAAATGTCTACACCGATTCACGGACGAAAGAACTCGCGAAAGACTACCTGAAGCCAAACAATATCACTGCCTTACTCGATGCGCCCATCATGCTTGATGGTGAAAGTATTGGTGTTATATGCCATGAACAGGTGGGCGATAAAAGAAAATGGCAGATGGAAGACCTGAGTTTTGCGCATTCCATGGCCGGCCATATCGCCATGGTGATGAACAACTGCCGACGCAACAAAGCCGAACAGTATCTTAAAGAATCTGAACAGCGCTATGAACTCGCAGTGGCCGGTGCAAACGACGGTCTATGGGACTGGGACCTGGTCAGTAATAAAGTATATCGTTCGCCGCAGTACATGAAATTACTGGGGTATGAAAGCAGTGATCTCAAGCAGGGATATGATTTCTGGTTATCGCACCTGCATCCCGATGACCGGCAACGCGCCGAGGATTCCATTAATGCCCATCTCGAAGATGCAAATAAACCATATGATGTAGAGTTTCGACTGCGTAACAATAGCGGTGAATACCGCTGGTTTCGTGGCAGGGGCAGCGC
>JBATHJ010000434.1:0-1635 GCA_049666625.1 Gammaproteobacteria bacterium
GATGACGCCGGCGGCTAACCCGCTGGATAAACAGAACCCGGCGAACCTGAACGCATCGATCGGTGAACCGTTCACCTATCGCATCACCATTCCGGACGTGGTGCAGAATACGGCGATTCACGATGTGCGCATCCTCGATGATCTCGCGTTGTCTGCGGCTGATCTCGTGTTTGTCAGCGTGACGCGTGTTTCGGGTTCGCTGCCCTGGACGCCTGTCAATGTCGGCGGTGCGAAAAATATCATCATTGCGGATTCCGGTCCCGACGGTATCGATATACCGGCGAATGAGCAGATAGAAATTGATATCACCGTGCAATTGCGCAACCAGCCGGTGAATACTGCAACCCCGCCGCTGTTGTTCAACAACACTGCGAGTTACACCTTCAACATGGTCGATGATGACAACGGTACGCAAGGTGTGACTGTGCCGGTCACCACCGGCAACATGACCGTAGTCGAACCCGAGTTGACGCTGATGAAAACCGGGCCGGCGATTGCGCAGTTTGGCAGTCCGATTCCGTATCGCCTGGAAATTGAAAATACCGGCACGGGCCCCGCGCACGATATTACTATCCGGGATCGTTTGCCTGACGTAACTGACGCCGGTCCACCCCAGACCGGCGGTACCTGCGATGTTTCTCCGAACAATGTGATCGTGCAGGTGACCGATGATGCGCTTGCAGTATTGCGCACCCTGGTGCTCAACACGGATTACACGGTAGTACACACACCGGCGCCAACATGCGAATTTGTGATTACCACAACCTCTTCACCGTTGCAGCCTGCTGCGATACTCGCTGCCGATGAACGCATGGTCATCACCTACGATGCGTTCCTCGATGTCGATACTATCAATGCTGTGTCATTAACCAACGTGGCGGGTGTCACCGAATGGTTCAGTGCCGACACCGCGGGCGCGGGTGCTGTCGGTGAAGTCAGAACCTATCCAGGGGTGTTAACCGACGGTACCCCCCTGGTCGTCGATAACCAGGACAACCACACAGTGGTAACCGAATCGCCGGTGCTGGTGATACAGAAAACCGTGGTCAACACCACCTCGGGTCAGGATCCGGGCGTAAACGCAGAACCGGGCGACACCCTGAGTTACACCATATTTATCCAGAACACGGGCCCGGTTGCTATTACCGGCATGCGCGTGACTGATGAACCCGACAGGTTGACGACACCGCCGGGATTATTTGTCCCCGGCTCGATGACAAACATCACCACCACCGCGGGAACTGACAACAGTATTATCAATGGCGGTGCAAACGGTGCCGGCCTGGTCGATATCAGCAACATTAACCTGGGCGATGCCGGCAACCTGGTGACGCCCGACAATGTCACTATTACGTTCGATGTCACCATTCAGCCGGTGCTGCCAAGCGGCAGCCTGGTACGCAACCAGGCCCTGGTAGAAGCACCCAACTTCAGTACCTTGTTGTCGGATGATCCCAACGTTAACGGCGTGGATGATCCGCTGATCTTCGGTGACGAAGACACCACCGATACCCTGGTGGGTTCGGTGCCAACATTCCGCCTGCAAAAACAGTCGCAGGATTTAACCGGCGATCCCAATGTGCTCGCCCAGGGTGACAGCCTGCGTTACACCATCACCGCGAAAAACATCGGTGT
>JBATHJ010000435.1:0-8915 GCA_049666625.1 Gammaproteobacteria bacterium
ACGTGCCACCTCACGAATGGAACGTGGATTTCCCGCACCTGATGTTGCGCGCCAAGGCCATCAAGTTTAAAAAAGGCGATATCAAAACACGCGACAGGCTGATTACATCCACCGACATGATCGGCAAATTCGCCAGCATCCCGGTAATCACGCAAACGGTTAACGCGGTAAATTCCATTGGCGTTACCCGCAAGCTGCTCGATACCACGCTGGGCATACACCAGGATGCGCTATTACCCAAATACCATTCAAGCACGCTTGAAAAACGCACGCGAAAACACGCACCGGCCAACGTCGAAGCGGTTGCCACGCAAACCACCACCGGCAAAGTCGCCTTGTTTGCGACATGCTATGGCAATTATAACGAACCTGAAATCGGCGAAGACCTGATCAAAGTGTTCGAACATAACAATATTCCGGTTGTGCTCGCACAGGACACGCAATGCTGCGGTATGCCCAAGTTCGAACTCGGCGATCTCGAAGCAGTCACCCGTGCAAAGCAGAACAACATTGCCATACTTGCCGCACTGGTAGATGACGGCTGGGACATAGTCACCCCGGTACCTTCATGCACCTTGATGTTCAAACAGGAACTGCCATTAATGTTCCCTGATGAAGCCGATGTCATCAAGGTTCAGAACGCCATGTTTGACCCGTTTGAATATCTCATGCTGCGACACAAAGAAGGCAAACTGAATACAGATTTTAAACAGCCACTGGGCAAGATTTCGTACCATGTGGCCTGCCATTTGCGGGTGCAGAACATCGGCCTGAAAACCCGCGACACACTCGCGCTGATTCCAGATACCGAAGTGCTGCCGATTGAACGCTGCTCGGGCCACGATGGCACCTATACCATTAAATCTGAATTTCACGACATGGCAATGAAGATCTGCCGGCCCGTGGTCAATAAAGTAAAACAGGCCAGCCCTGATTATTACACCAGCGATTGCGCCATGGCCGCACATCACATTGAAGCCGGCCTGGCCGATAACAGCAAACCGGTGCACCCGATTAGCCTGCTGCGCAAAGCCTACGCACTCTGAGAAAACCGTTATGGCAAAACTCAAACGCTCTGATCTTTATTCACTTGAAAAGTATTCTGAAATACGCAGTGAATTTCGTAAAAAAATAATTGCGCACAAGGAGAACAGGCGCGTCCTGCTCGGCGAGCACCTGTTATTGCTCTTCGAAGATCAGCTCATCATGCAATACCAGGTACAGGAAATGCTAAAGGCCGAAAAAATATTTGAGGCTGCCGGCATCGAGGAAGAGCTTGATGCATACAACCCGTTGATACCCGATGGCAGCAACTGGAAAGCCACCATGATGATCCAGTATGAAGACCTGGATGAACGCAAAAAAATGCTGGGTGAACTGATTGGCATTGAGGACAAGGTCTACATGCAGGTAGAAGGTTTCGACAAGGTGTTCGCCATCGCTGATGAAGATATATCACGCGACAACGCGGATAAAACCTCAGCGGTGCATTTTTTACGCTTTGAACTTGATGCTGACATGGCTGCTGCAGCCAAACAGGGCATTAGTATCGACGCAGGCGTTGAACACGACAAGTATAGTTACACCGTAAAACTTGCTGAAAATGTTAGATCGTCGCTGGTCAAAGACCTCGATTAATACTGATCTTATGCGCATATAAAAAAGCCCGCTAAGCGGGCTTTTTTATATCAAATTATTGCGCTTATCGTCGCGAGACCCGGATAATAACATCGGTGTCGACAATGTCGACGTCTTGCGATAATCCAGTCAGCAAGCTGATATTAATCGCATCACCCTGAACATCATGTAAATCACCGGTGTCGATATCATAGATATGATGATGCATGCTGTTATTTGAATCGTAAAACAGGCGTTCACGATCTATCAGCACTTCGCGCACCAGGCCTTTACTGGTGAACAGCCCCATGGTGTTATATACCGTTGCCCGCGATACCCGGTGCGACTCGTGATTCACGCCTTCGAGAATTTTCTCTGCCGACAAATGCTGCGGCACGCGAAATAAAAACTCGGCAATCTCAACGCGCTGACGCGTAGGCGTTATTTTATATCGCGCAAGTAAGTCAGCTATCTGGTCCTTATCGAGTCCGTAGCTAGCAGGCTGATTGTTCATATTCATATCCAAACCCTGTTGAAATATCTATCGTTCATCATTCTGATAACTGTCTGTCCCAGTCATCTGGCACCAGGAATAGCCGATGCTGCTCATGGCGTCTAATGCTTACCAGGTATAGCGGCAAGCGCAGCTTTTTCTGTTGTATCTCTGACAGTAATTCCGCCAGTTTATAATCTGCAACATTCACTGTTTCGTGGTCCGCCATCCAGCCGGCATTCAGCAATGGCCGGAAGCGGTCCTCCTGTGCAGCAGATGCTACAAAATCTTTCAGCCGATACCAGTGGCTTCTCAGGTGGTGCCTGTTCGCACCCCTTGGGTGCGCTCCATCATTCGGGTAAGGGTAAAACAATCTACCCTTTAGTATCACCGCACATCCTGCAATATCGATTTCACGTTGTTGCAGAACTTTCTGTGTCTGCGGCAAACTGCATATCTGTGACTGCCTGTTCTGCAAATGGTCCAGCTTGATATCCAGCCGGTCGCGTTTGCCCGGGCCGTGCCAGTTATTCCTCTGCCGGGTATCGCCCACGCCCAGGTAAAACTTGACCGCGACTTCCCAGTGGTAATTCTGGCCGCTGTGCTTATCACGCACTATAAAGTCCAGCTCGCCCAGCGTATTCCCGCCATCGCGGATCGGCAGATTGCGCTCGATCAGATCATACTGCGGATCTGCATTCAGCCAGTACGCCAGCAGGGTTTCAAAATAATTGCCCAGTCGCCGGTCCTTCTGCGCCTGCAGCTGCTCTACTAATGATGTCGGATCCTGGTCGAGTTTCTTTAGCCATTCCTGTGCACTGCTATAGCGCTGTAAATACCACTCGTCACTGAACCACTGGCAGGCGCCCCCGGCTGGCTGCATTAATGGAGGACTGGCGATCGCCCACGCCAGATCTCTCACCACGGCGTGCTGATAGTCCCGCTCAATTGTTGATATTTCCCGACACATTGATAAAAACCTCTGTATATCAATACTATACTAAGTACAGATTAACTACGATTACGAGAAATGTGGGCTATCTCCCGGCACGCCGTGGGCATCGCCAGCACACTTCATCTTGTAATGACTCGATCATGATTACTGCTGCACAGGGAAACAATATTCAGGCATGACTTATTTCAAACGAATCTGGTGTCAGCGCATGCAGGCGCTTTCTGTTTCCATGCCACCGATGTATGCAGGCTATTTGCACCTGCTGGTTATCAGCGGCTATGGCTTTTTGCTGATGTTCCCGACACTGGCTGTTTTTTCACTGGCCTTCCTGGGATTCATCATCTGGCAGAACTCGCCATTAAACTGGCAAATGCACGATGGCCTGCTCGCCGCAGCCCTGGTGCTCACCTGTTTACTCGCGGCTTTGCAAAGCTACTATATCCTCAAGGTCAAACCCGAGCTCCCGCCTGGCCGGCCACTCAAGCGCAAGGACTTTCCAGTCTTGCGTGCGCGTATCGACGAACTCTGTACTACATACAATTCGCCCGCGCTGCACCATGTCAAGTTAACAACACGGTTCGGCATTGAAATAATCCGCACGCCCCATACTGGCTTCCCGTCACGCTTCACCAATACACTGCTGATTGGCCTGCCGGTAATGTCATGCATGTCTCCGTTACACTTAAAACTATTACTCGCGCGTGAAATCGGTCATCTCGCACTTACCCGCCGCAACTATCAAAGGCGTATACCCTACCTGGCATCGGTATGGCGGCAATACGCAGCCTTGTATTCGGAGTACTGGAATCCTAAAACAATACTATTACGATTATTTTTTACGCCATTTGCCGTTCTGTTTACAAATTCGGCTTACCCTGCTATTCGCACTGAATCATTTATCAAGGATGCTTGCATGCTTGATATCACGACGACAACCAACGCAGCAGAAGTCATTGCAACGTTTGCAGTCAAACGCCGCTTCCTCGATGAGCAATTCTGGCCCGTGCTAAACCGCAAGGCTTTTTTAGAACCCAGACCGCCCTACATGCCATACAGCTCAATGGATAAATTACTCAGTGCAGCACTCAATGAAGCGACTGCCCAGGTTTACTTCGAGGCAGAAGTTTCCCAACCGGCGCAACTCGACAGTGAGCTGCCCAACCTGCGCGAACGCCTGCTGGAAACTGGCTATGAAGAATTTGTAATGCCCGAACGCAAGACTGAAAATGCCGCCAATCATTTTCTTGGCGATGCATTCAGGGATATTCAGAAACAGCTCGACAACGTCTGGTACCTGAAAAATAAAACCACCTGGGCGATGCGTTACAAGCGCGGTGTCGAGGAAAAAAGTCGACTGAAAATTTTACGCGATCAGGCGGCACAGGCACTGTTGTCAAATACAGAAGCGCGTGAGTACCTGTTATTGATTGAAAAATACATCGCTGCTGACAAAGCACTGCCACTCTATATGGAAATTCTCAAGACCAATTCACTGGATGCGCACGTTTGCTACGAGGTTGGCCGATTGCTGCTGGCTGCAGATGATAAAAAGGGCGTTGATGCACTGCACATGGCCATGGACATGGCAAATGAGTTGACTGCTGACTGCTGCCAGCATATTGTAAATTACATGGCAAAAACCGGCGACATGAAAAAAGCGCAGGACTACCGCCGCAAAATTCTTGCGCACCAGGTTGAAGCTTGACTACAGACCCGTCACAGCACCGCATTGCATTATTTCCGTTACACACAGTACTCTTCCCCGGCTGTATATTGCCCCTGCAAATTTTTGAGCAGCGCTATTTGCGACTGGTCAAAAATGCCATCCAGGATCAGCAGGGATTTGCCGTAGTACTTATCAGCGCCGGCAAGGAGGTCGGCGATGCCCCGGAAGTTTATAACATCGGTTGTTTTGTGGAAATAATCGACTGGGAGACGCTAGCCAATGGTCTGCTGGGAATTACCATCGCGGCAAGGCACCGGGTCCAGGTCACCGCACCCTGCGCACAGCATGATGGCCTGCTGATGGCAGCCAGTTGTGATTTACCTGAGGACAGCGATTTCAACAATCACACTCTTCTCGATGAATATTCAGACCTGGTCGACACAGTAAAACACCTCCAGCAACACCCGTTTGTGGCCGCGCAGGGATTGCAACTCGACTATTCCAGCAGCCTGGATATCAGCAACAAGCTGGCCTACCTGCTACCGGTCTCCAGCCAGATCAAGCAGTCTTTGCTCGAAACCACGAACCTCGAGCAACGCATGCAGGCTTTGCGCAAAATTATTCAGCAACTGCAAAATCAGGCCTGAATCAATTTAACTCGCGTTTAGCTGTCACAAATCAGCGCGCCTGCTGCATAACATGTAAAATTCGCGCCATGGACAACTATCTACATGTGATCAGCTGATGGCCTGGTGGGGGACACTGCTGGGCGGCACCCTCGGTTATATGTTTGGCGGACCACTCGGTGCCCTGCTGGGCGCGGCGCTTGGGCGTAATTTTGATTCCGGTCTGAAGCTCAGTGAGCAACAGGGCTTTACCCCGGGCGACACCGAGCGTGTGCAGGCCGCATTTTTCACCGCGACTTTTTCTGTCATGGGTCATGTTGCCAAGGCAGACGGCCAGGTCACCAATGATGAAATTGCTTCCGCCAGGAATATCATGGCGCAGATGCAGCTTGATGCTGCACAACGCGAAGCAGCTATAAAATTATTCAACGAAGGCAAGCAGGCCGATTTTCCGCTTGACGAGGTACTCACGCAATTCAAGCATGAATGCCATCGCCGCCGCAACCTGATGCAAATGTTCATCGAAATTCAGATTGCAACTGTGCTCGCAGACAAGAACATACATGCCGCTGAAAAAAAGCTGCTGTACTATATTGCCGATGTGCTGGGATTTTCACATCAGCATATTGAGCAGTTTTTTCATTATGCAGGCGGCCAGCAGAAAACTGGAAAATTCGCACTCAAGGAAGCCTATGCACTGCTTGGTGTATCCGAATCGGACAGCGATGACAAAATCAAAAAGTCATATCGACGCTTAATGAACCAGCATCATCCTGATAAACTGGTGGCGAAAGGCCTGCCTGAAGAAATGCTGAAGCTTGCTACTGAAAAAACTCAGCAGATACAGCAAGCCTACGACCTGATAAAGAAAAACAGACAGTAAAAAGAGCATCTCATGATAATAGAAGGCCCACTTAAGATCAGCGTAGTCGATAACGACCAGGGTTCACGCGAACTGCACCTGAATTTTACCGACGAATTCCGCAGCATGAACCAGGCGCAACAGTCGGAAGCTTTTCATGAATTTATTCTATATCTGAAAGGCGAAATCGGTGTACTGGAAGATAAAGACCCCAATCGACAGGGCATGCTGATGATTGCGCAAATTAGCGAGCAGTTACTGCCGCATATCGAGGCAAACGAGATTCCACTGGAAGAAACCGTTGTGGTCAACCTCGAAGTTGATAATCCATTCGGCAATATCGCACAGATTTAACGCCGGGTTATTCCAGCACAAACTGGACACTTTCACCAAACTCGTGGCGGCCGGTCTGCAGGCGTTTGTAATTTCGTACCATGATGGAGGTTTTTTGAATGGCTGCCGCATCAATCGCCGGCAGGTTAAGACCAACCGTAATAGTGCGTGCCGGTGTATCACCTGCAGTTGAGTGAGTTAGCGAACCGATCTCGATGAACTGGCGTTGACTGGCCTGGCGGGTTTTTGCAGCAATGCTTGCCAGGGTAGCGAGATGACAATGCCAGAGTACTTTTTTACCTTCAAAGCGGCCTTCAAATACAAAATCGGCAGAGGCAGCATCCGCCTGTGAAATCTTAGCGGGTGGAACCACTCAGTTCCCAGGCGTAGGTGCAGTCGAGTTCAGACAGCACCGCAATAACACCGCTCTCCCCGTCTTCCAGCATGGTATGCACCGGCGTGCGATTCTTCATGCGTCTGTGCGGCGTATTCATCCAGCGCGGCCCCATGTTGAGATTGCGTGGATACGTCGTGCGTAGTGCATCGATAATGCCCATCAGGCGAATAATACGATTGTTTATGGATTCCTGATCAGGAAACGGGGAATCCTTGCGGTATTTCTGTAGATGACGTGTACGCTCACCTTCCGGGAAATCCAGTACCGCCAGAATCTGCTCACCCGACAGGCCCCACTCATCAACTGCGTTCATAATCTGCTGGGTGACGATAAGTCTCTGTTGTTCTGTCAGGCCTTGCATACTCTTTACCTGCGCCGCTGACGGCACGCGCTCAATCAATTAGAATCTACATATTATCATGAACCCGAATGTCAGAACATGAGCGTAAAAACCGTACTCAGAATGGGTGATCCAGTGCTGCTGCAGAAGGCCTCTGCGGTGACCGATTTTAATTCAGCCGAACTCACCCAGCTGATCGACGATATGTTCGACACCATGCATGCTGAGCAGGGCGTGGGACTTGCGGCACCGCAAATCGGCATCGGCCTGCGCGTGGTGATCTTTGGTTTCGAGAACAACCCGCGCTACCCGGATGCTTCAGCTGTGCCTGAATCGGTTTTGATCAACCCGGTGATTACCCCCCTAGGTGATACCACCGAGGATGGCTGGGAAGGCTGCCTCAGCGTTCCCGGCATGCGCGGCCTGGTTCCGCGCTTGCGGCATATTCGTTACACCGGGTTTGATGCCGCGGGCAAGGCTATCGACGTCGAGGCCAGCGGGTTTCACGCCCGGGTGGTGCAGCATGAATGTGACCATCTTGATGGCATTCTATATCCACAGCGCATGCATGATTTCAGCCAGTTTGGCTTTGTGGATGAACTGCTCGCCGCCAGCAGACTGCAATCCCAGCCCTGTGACGACTAGTCCTGGAATCGCTGCCGCCTGTCAGGCAGACCGGGCACTTGCACCGCAGCCGCAGACCACAGGCGTTTAACGGGGTTATAATCAAAACTTGCGATTAATGGTTACTATTATGCTACGTAAATTTATCACGCTTTTGGGCCTGCTGGTTTTCAGCAGCAGCCTGGCAACCACGGTCAGACACGTGCCACTCGAACACATGGCGCAAACTGCCGAGGTTATTTTTTATGGCCGCGTCATCAGTAATGACGTCAGGCAGGACGATGTCAGTCAACGCGTCGCCACTTTCACCCGCTTCGAAATTATCGACGCCATCAAGGGTGTCACAACAGATACCTACACAGTAAAACAGTTTGGCGGCCAGTTGCCCGGCAGCACACTGGTGCATCGCATCCATGGAATGCCGCGTTTTAACGAAGGTGAAGAATATATAGTGTTTCTGCCACAGGCATCGCGGCTCGGTTTTGCCAGCCCGATAGGATTGATGCAGGGCAGCTTTAGCGTTAACAGCCCTGAATCTGGCGACACATCGGGTAAAACAGTCAGCAACGGTCGCGCGATCAATACCTTGCTACCTGCTGACACCGCAGCGCGTAAAGGCACAGCACTCAAACCGGTTTCCGGTCATCCCGCTAAAGCAACACTGCAGGATTTTTTAGTCACCGTACGCGCATTAAGTGGGCAATAAGCCATGACCTGTTTAAAACCTTTCTGCCCCCTGGGCATTGCCTTGTTCAGCATGTTCAACGCATACGCAGGTGGCCCGCTCGCGATTGAAGGCAGCAGCGGAAACACACCGGTGCATTATTCACCATCAACTGTCACCATTAATTACGATATCGGTACGCTAGGCACGCGCTCAAATACAACTGCGGATGGGCTTGTGTTACAGGCGTTCAATCTCTGTAACAATGTCAGCACGGCAACTTTACAATGGTCCCAGGGCACCGATTTATCTGCTGACATCGATGACACCAATTATTC
>JBATHJ010000436.1:0-5812 GCA_049666625.1 Gammaproteobacteria bacterium
TAGTTTTTACGCGGCCCTGAGGGTCGAGGGCAGGATGCCCGAGATTGTCACAGAGAACACAGAGTAAATCGTTGTAGCCGAGGGTAATGCCCACGATGAAGCCGAGGCACTCACGGTAGGGCGGGCATTGCCCGCCATTAGCAGCCGGTGGGCAATGCCCACCCTACCTAAGAAACAGCCAGTCATGACCCAAACCAAAATAAGCTTTCTCTATGTTCTCTGTGACCTCTGTGGCAAATATGTTTGCTATTAAAGGATTTAGTTTTTACGCGGCCCTGAGGGTCGAGGGCAGGATGCCCGAGATTGTCACAGAGAACACAGAGTAAATCGTTGTAGCCGAGGGTAATGCCCACGATGAAGCCGAGGCACTCGCGGTAGGGCGGGCATTGCCCGCCATTAGCAGCCGGTGGGCAATGCCCACCCTACCTCAACGAAAGCCTGGCCTGGTTCAAACCAAAATAAGCTTTCTCTATGTTCTCTGTGACCTCTGTGGCAAATATGTTAGTTTTATAAGGTGTAAAGCCCTGATCCCGGCCCGCTGGATGCCGGCCGCCGATTCAGGGTAAAATGCGCCCCTTTCCGGCATTGCCCTATATATAGAGAATCTGAGTCACATGACTGCGACGAATTTGAATTACGACCAGGCCCGCTACAACATGGTGGAACAGCAGGTGCGCCCGTGGGACGTGCTCGATCCACGCGTGCTCAAGGTCATCAGCCGGATCCCGCGCGATCACTATGCGCCCGCACCGCACAAGGCACTGGCCTACATGGATACCCGCATCCCGCTGGGCGAGTTCAATGGCATCGCCTACACCATGATGAACCCCAATGTCGAAGGCCGGGTGCTGCAGCACCTGGATATCGGCGAGGATGACACCGTGCTGGAAATCGGCACCGGCAGTGGTTATCTCACCGCCTGCCTGGCCGCGCTGGGCCGCCATGTCGACAGCGTGGATATCAATCCGGCGATGACCGAAATGGCCGAAGAAAACCTCGCCTCGCAGGGTGTGCGCAATATCAACCTGAGCACCGGTGATGCTTCAAAGGGCTGGGAGCAGAAACGTTTTTACGATGCTATCGCCATTACTGGCTCGATGCCGACGATTCCCGAGTGCTTCAAGCAGTCACTCAAACCGGGCGGTCGCCTGTTCGTGATCACCGGCAATGCCCCGGCAATGACCGCGCAGCTGGTCACCCGCCTCGACAAGAACGACTTCACCGTGCAACCTTTGTTCGAAACCAGCGTCGAACGCCTGTCCGGCAGTGACGAGGCCGAACGCTTTACTTTCTAAAGCTACACCCTGAATCTTTTGTTGTAATGCTGTACCACTATGCGTGAATTGAATGCCACCGAGCTCAAGGATTACCTTGCGCAATCCGACCCTGCCCCGCTGTTACTCGATGTGCGCCAGCCGTGGGAATACGACATCTGCAAGCTCGATAACACCGTGCTGATCCCGATGAGCCAGATCCCGCACAAGCTGAACGAACTCGACATGCAGCAGGAAATCGTGGTGATCTGCCACCACGGCATCCGCAGCCGCCAGGTGGGGCGCTATCTCGAAGCCGCCGGTTTCACCAATATCATCAACCTCAGCGGCGGCATGGCCGGCTGGGCACAGCAGGTTGATAGCGCGATGGCGACTTATTAAACACTTAACAGCTTTAGAAGATTTGCCACAGAGGTCACAGAGAACACACAGGAGCACGCATTTGGCTTTTAATGCTCGTCATTCCCGCATGCTTGTGGCGGGAATCCATGGTATTTCCCAGGCACAAAGGTGGATCCCCGACAGTAACATTCGGGGATGATGGTATTTATTTACATCAGAAAGTTTTTCTCTGTGACCTCTGTGGCAAAGCTTCTAAGATTTCGTCTTAAAGATTTATCATCTAAATCAATACATTCCATTAACCCCCCATACGCGCTAGCATTAGCCCACTTCAATCGCTACGGCAATTCATTCACTATGTTGCAACGACTGCTAATAATTTCCCTGCTGCTTCCCGCCAGCGTGCATGCGCTGGATTTGAGTGAAGCCCTGCAGCTGGCCGAGCAGCACGATATTACCTACCAGGGTGCGCGTGCGACTTACCAGGCGAGTATTGAACTCGATTCTCAGGCCACCTCGGCGGTGCTGCCGGAAATCAGTTTTGAAGCGTTTGTCAGCCGCATCCGCTCAGAGACCAGTAATTCCAGCAGCGCGTCTACCCCCAACGGCGTCTCCAGTTTCGGCGCCAATGGTTACAGCCTTACGCTGAGCCAGACACTCTATAACCAGGCGGTGTTCGATGCGATGGATGTCGCCAGCGCACAGACCGCGCAGGCGCTGGCAGTATTCGAAGACGCCCGCCAGGAACTGGTGCTGCGCGTCGCGAGTGCCTATTTTGAATATCTCGCTGCGCAGGATACGCACAGTTTTGCCATTGCCGAGAAAGAAGCCATCGCGCGCCAGCTCGAACAGACCAGCGAGCGTTTCAAGGTCGGCCTGATCGCGGTCACCGACGTGCGCGAATCACAGGCGCAGTTCGACATCGCCACAGCGCGCGAAATCGCAGCGAGCAACGCGGTGGAAAATGCGCGCGAAGCGCTGCGCATTGTTATTAACAAATTTGATGGACCGCTGTTACCGGTGCGCGAAAACCTGCCGCTGCTGATGCCGACACCCGACAACATCCAGAGCTGGGAAGACACCGCGCTGGAAAAAAACCTGCAACTGCGCGCCGCGCGTTACAACAGTGAAGCCGCGCGCAGTGCATACGACGCCAGCCGCGCCGGGCATTACCCGACACTGAGCCTGAACGCGGAACACAGTTTTAACAGTTCGGACGGCAGCACGGTGAGCAATGCTTTCAGCGGGCGCGATGTAGATCAGAACAGCATCATCCTCGCCTTGCAGGTGCCGATCTACAGCGGCGGCTTTACCAGTTCGCAAACCCGCCAGCGCAATGCAGAATATGAACTGGCGAAATCGCAATACCAGCAACAACAGCGCCTCGCGGTGCAACAGGTACGCACCGCGTTCCTCGGTATTCGCGCGGCGATCTCGCAGGTGAATGCACTGAAACAGGCATTGATTTCCACCCAGACCGCGGTCGAAGCCACGCAGGAAGGCTTCAAGGTGGGCACGCGCAACAGTGTTGATGTATTGCTGGCGCAGCGCGAACAATACGCGAGCGAACGCGATTATGCGCGCGCACGTTATGATTACATTCTTAATATCCTGGAACTGAAACGCGCTGCGGGCATACTCAGCGGCGCCGATCTGCAAGAGATGAATCAGTGGCTGAAGCACTGAATGTAAAACAGTTCCTCGCGCCGCGCTTCTGGCCAATGTGGCTGTTCTTTGGTTTTCTGCGCCTGGTTATTTTGCTGCCGCTGTCATGGATCAATGCCATCGGCAGTTTTATCGGCTGGCTGGCGTATAAACTGGTGGCCTCACGCCGCCGCATTGCGCGCATCAATATCTCACAGGCCTACCCAGACTATGATGAAGCGCAGATCGAACACCTGGTGAAGCAAAGTTTTAAAAGTGTTGGCATATCAATCTTCGAAATGGCGCTGGCGTGGTGGTCGCCTCGCGACTACCTGCGCAAACATTGCAAGGTAGAAGGCATGGCCCACCTGGAAAAAGCCCTGGCAAAAAACAGCGGTGTAATATTACTCACCGGGCATTTCACCACGCTGGAAATCGGCGGTATCCTGCTGGCGATGTATACACCGCTTAATGCAATTTATAAACGCGCGCATAACCCGATGTTCAACGCCTTCATGCACTATTACCGCGATCACCATATTGAACGCGCTATCCCCAACAAGGATGTGCGCGCGTTTATCAAGGGCCTGCGCGAAGGCAAGGCCACCTGGTACGCGCCCGACCAGGACTTTGCCGACCAGTCGATTGTGTTCACACCGTTTCTTGGCGGCATCGCATCGACACTGACATCGACCGCACGCATGGCAGAAAAAACCGGCGCCGCGGTGGTACCGTATTACCCGGTGCGGCTGGATAACAACCAGGGGTATAAACTGGTGATCCTGCCGGCACTCGAAGTTTTTCCGACCGGTGATGTTACCCAGGACAGCGCGCGCATCAACCAGACAATTGAAACCATGGTGCGCCAGAATCCGGAACAGTACAGCTGGATTCATAAACGCTTCAAGACCCAGCCCGAAGGCATGGTGTCTCCTTACTAGCAGGAAGTCATTCATGCGGCACGATACTTCGTTAAAACCTGGCTCAAAATACTCATCTACCCTGTGTAGACTCCGTTTTTTCGCCAGTTTTTGCGTTACTTCAGGCTTCCTGCCTTACGCACTTACGGGCTGCGCTTCGCGCATTCAAATTCGTTCCAGACGAATTTGTGTCTCGCACTCACCTGAATGCCTTCTACACGGCAATGTGCGCTCATACACTCTCACAATAGCCGATTGAGTATGAGTCTTTACCGCCTGCTTGTTATTTTGTTCGCACCGCTGATCGTTGCACATGCCATGTTCAAGGCAGCGCGGTTTCGTTCGTGGCGTTATTTCAAACAACGCCTCGGTTATGGTTATGAACATTTGCCGACGTATTGTTACTGGCTGCATTGCGCATCAGTCGGCGAGTCTGTTACCGCGATGCCGCTGATTGATGAACTGCATCGGCGCTCGCCGAAAACCTGTTTCATCGTCACCACCAACACGCCGACCGGTGCATTAATTATTCATCGACAATCTGCGTCGCGCGCTTACCTGCACCATGCTTACCTGCCGATTGACTGGTGCAGTGCAGTCGCACGTTTTTTGCGCCACACCAAACCCGACCGGCTCATCATTATCGAAACCGAACTCTGGCCCAACCTGATAGCTGAGTGCAGCCAGCGCGATTTAAATATCTGCATCGCCAATGGCCGCCTGACCTCGCGCACCACTATACGCAATCGCTGGATACGCTCGGTGTATGCGCAAACGCTCGCGCGTATTGACAACATTTATGCACGTAACGAAAACGATGCCCGTGCATTTATCGAGCTTGGCGCAAACAAGGACAAGGTCTCAATTGCAGGCAATCTGAAGTTTGCACCGCCTGCACTTGCGCTTGATGCACAGAATAATACCCGGCGCGATTACGTGCTCGTCGCTTCAACGCACCACGATGAAGAACTGCAAATCGCCAGGCGCTGGATCGCACTGGAACGCGATGAACTGCTGGTGATTGCACCGCGCCATCCCGAGCGCAGCGATGCAATTTTAAAACAGCTGCAGACACTCACGCCGGCTATCGCGCGCCGCACTCGTAACGAAGCCATCACCGACAGCACAAAGATTTACCTGCTGGATACAGTCGGTGAACTCATGGGCTGGTTTGCGCAGGCAAAGCTGATCATCATGGGCGGCTCGTTTGTCCCTGTCGGCGGGCACAATATTCTTGAAGCCGCGCATTTCGGCAAGGGCGTAATGTTTGGCCCGCACATGGATAACTTTGCCGATGAAAGCTGTTACCTGCTCGCACAAAAAGCCGCACTACAATGCGATTCCTACGACTCGCTGCGCCAGCAAATGACCGACCTGCTGGAAGATAACACCAAACTCGATGCGCTAAACCACAACGCCACAGATGCGATGCAGCCCTATGCGAAAGTAGTAACTGAGTACGCTGATTTGTTGATGGTTAATCAGTAGTAACAGAAGTGGAACTACAAAATAAATCGTTACCAGAAGGCCCTATATGCCCGAATAAGCCACGGCACTCACGGTAGGGCGGGCATTGCCCGCCATCAGCAACCGGTGGGCAATGCCCACCCTACCTCAAATAGAAACAACCTC
>JBATHJ010000437.1:0-4334 GCA_049666625.1 Gammaproteobacteria bacterium
TTAGATTATTTCGGGCGTCCTGCCCTCCACCCTACGGGCCATGCTTTGCATGTTCAAATCGTTCCTGACGATTTAGTCTTCTTCGCATAAAACGCTCATCAGAATGACAACATTGCGTAGAATCCAGAGTAGGGTGGGCACTGCCCACCATTGACAACGGCGGGTAATACACGCCCTACATTAATAATTTTTTAACTGTCATCCTGAGCCGCTTTTGCGAAGGATCTTATGCCTCGGTGGTAATAGATTCTTCTTCGCCTAAAACGCTCATCAGAATGACAAAAAGTGTCACTTTCATCACGAGCCCAACACACTGTCATCCTGAGCTGCTTTTGTGACTAAATCGTATGGAACGACAAATTCATATGGAATGAATTTGAACAGCTGCCTTATAGCTGGCCCCAGCGGGGCAAACGCCATGGATGGTGTTTGTAATTGAACAGCCGAAGGCTGGCCCATAAGGGTGACTAATTCCGACTGGATCGGAATTGAACGCGTTTTATGCGGCCCATAGGGTGAATTACAGGACGTAATTCATAACGGCAGGAGGCCTGAAATTACGATCCTGAGCCTCGGTGGCATCAGATTCTTCTGCCTGAAAAACAGGCATCAGAATGACAGTTTTATTGTTTTACATTCGCGTTATTTGCGTTGTTCGCGGACAGTTATTATGTGTTTTGTTTACATTAGATATCACCGAGTTGATCACGACCAGACAAGCATGAACGTCGGCATGCATGTAATTCTATATTATTAACATTAACTATATAACTTAACCTACTGATGTTATTTAACTTAATTAACAACGATGGCCTTGCAAGGCGCGGCCAGCTCACATTTGAGCGTGGCACCGTGCAGACCCCGGCGTTCATGCCGGTGGGCACCTATGGCACGGTCAAGGCCATGACCCCGGAAGAGCTGACCGAGCTCGGCGCCGAGATTATTCTGGGCAATACCTTTCACCTGATGCTGCGCCCCGGCACCGAGATCATCCGCAAGCACGGCGACCTGCACGACTTCATGCACTGGCAGGGGCCGATCCTGACGGACTCCGGTGGCTTCCAGGTATTCAGCCTGGCAAAAATGCGCAAGATCAGCGAGCAGGGGGTGATCTTCCAGTCGCCGGTGGATGGCGCCAAGGTGGAACTGACACCAGAAAGCTCGATGCAGGTGCAACGTGAGTTAGGCTCGGACATTGTCATGCAGTTCGACGAATGCACGCCGTATCCCGCCACGGAACAGGAAGCCGATGATTCCATGCAGCTGTCCCTGCGCTGGGCAGAGCGTTGCAAGCAGGCGCATGTGGGCAATCCCAACGCACTGTTCGGTATCGTGCAGGGCGGTATGTACGCCGATTTGCGGGCGCATTCAGCAGACGGGCTCAAGCAACTCGGCTTTGATGGCTACGCGATTGGCGGGCTCTCGGTGGGCGAACCCGAAGCCGAACGCACGCATATCCTGGATGTCAGCCTGCCGCATTTACCCACCGACCGGCCGCGCTATCTAATGGGTGTGGGCAAACCGGAAGATATCGTCGAGGCAGTGCGGCGGGGCGTCGATATGTTCGACTGCGTGATTCCCACGCGCAATGCGCGCACCGGGTTTTTGTACACCCGCGAGGGCGTGGTCAAAATCCGCAACAGCCGCTTTCGCGATGATACCCGGCCACTGGACGAAAACTGCGGCTGCTACACCTGCCGGTATTTCAGTCGCGCCTACCTGCGCCATCTCGACAGCTGCGGCGAAATCCTTGGCGCGCGCCTGAACACCATCCACAACCTGCATTATTACCAGGACCTGATGCGTGATATCCGCCACGCCATCGAGGCCGGGCGCTTCGACGCCTTCGCGCTGGATTTTCACCAAAAACGTGCACAATTGTCAGTCGTATAGCGCTTCATAGCGCCATCTGTGGCATAATGTCGCGCTTTCAAAACACAGTCATTCCCGAGGAAATTTATGAGCTTTTTCATCTCTGATGCCATAGCAGAAGCCGCACCGGCTGGCGCGTCTGCCGATCCACTGGCTTCTCTTATTCTCCCCATTGGCCTGGTGGTGCTGTTCTATTTTTTCCTGATACGCCCACAGAGCAAACGCGCGAAACAGCACAAGGAAATGGTCTCGGCACTGCAGAAAGGCGAGGAAGTGGTCACCACCGGCGGTATGCTGGGCAAGATCACCACCGTCAGTGAAAATTTTGTATCACTTGAAATCAGCCGTGATGTCACCATCCACGTGCAAAAGAATTCGATCCAGGCAGTGATGCCCAAAGGCACCATAAAAGAACAACAAAACGCTTAACGCGAAAGGAATCAGCCATGCTGAACCAGTATCCACTGTGGAAATATCTTGTACTGCTTGCCGCCCTTGCTATTGGCGTCATTTACGCATTACCCAATCTGTACGGTGAAGACCCCGCACTGCAAATATCGCATCGAACCACCGCGTTAACTGAGAATGATATCGGCAGCATCGAAAACACGCTGAAGAGCAACGACATTGCATTTAAAACTGTCGAACTGCTCGATAACAAAATCCTGGTACGCTTCAACGATACAAACACCCAGCTGGTAGCTGCCGACAAGATGCGTGTTGCGCTGGAAAGCACCTACCTGCTAGCACTCAATCTCGCGCCCGCCACACCTGACTGGTTACGCGCACTCAATGCATCACCGATGTATCTCGGTCTTGATTTACGCGGCGGTGTGCACTTCCTGATGGAAGTCGATATGGTGGCAGCCATCAAACGCCAGGAAGAAAACCTGATGGCTGACATTCGCACATACCTGCGAGATGAAAAAATTCGTTATCGCGGTGTTAGCCTGACCAACCCGGGACTGGTGATACGCTTTCGTGATGTGGAGAGCATTGCTAACGCTGAAGAAATACTCAAGCGCCAGTTTCGTGAGCTGCTGTTTGAAGCGAACGAAGATGCGCTCGAAATCAGCGCCCAGCTCACAGAAGTGGCGATTCGCGACGAGAAAAAAGCCGCGTTGCAGCAAAATATTATTACCTTGCGCAATCGTGTAAATGAACTCGGTGTTGCCGAGCCGATAATTCAGCAGCAGGGTGACTCACGTATTGTGGTGCAGTTGCCCGGTATCCAGGACACCACGGCAGCCAAGCGCATCCTGGGTGCAACCGCAACCCTGGAGTTCCGCCTGACCGAAAAGGGCAGAGGTGAATGGTTTGAAGCCGACAAGACCGGCAAGCCACCGATTAATGCATTGCTCTACCATGAACGCAATGGCGACCCGGTTTTATTGAGCCGAAACGTGATTGTCACCGGCGACCAGATTGTCGACGCGGCATCGACGATTGATCCCGACAGAGGCGTCCCCGCAGTGTCGGTACGATTAAACGGCAAGGGCGCGAAAAAAATGGGTGAAACCACGCGCGAAAATGTCGGCCGTCCGATGGCCGTGGTGTTTATTGAAAACAAGGTCGAAACCCGCAAAGTCGGCGACGAGATAGTTAAACAGCGTATTACCACAAAAGAAGTCATCAACGTTGCGACTATTCAGGACACCTTCAGCGCCCGTTTCCAGATCACCGGGCTAGAATCACAGGAAGCGCATGACCTTGCCTTGCTGTTGCGCGCAGGTTCATTGCGCGCACCCGTCGAAATCGTTGAAGAACGTACCGTCGGCCCAAGCCTGGGCCGTGACAACATTAACCAGGGCTTTATGTCGGTAATGGTTGGTTTTGCACTGGTGCTGGTATTTATGATTGTTTACTACCGCAGATTCGGTGTGATCGCCAATATCGCGCTGACCTTTAACATGGTGCTGTTGATTGCAATCCTGTCGTTGTTACAGGCCACACTTACCATGCCCGGTATTGCCGGTATCGTTTTGACAGTCGGTATGGCGGTGGATGCCAACGTGCTTATATATGAGCGCATACGTGAAGAAATTCGTAATGGCAATTCACCACAGGCAAGCATTCATGCCGGTTATGAAAAAGCCTTCAGCACGATTACCGATGCCAATATCACCACGCTGATAACCGCAATCGTGTTGTTCAGTTTGGGGACCGGCCCGGTGAAAGGCTTTGCCATCACCCTGAGCATCGGTATTCTGACTTCCATGTTTTCAGCGATCATGGGTACGCGCGCCATCGTTAATTATCTCTATGGCACTCGCAACATTAAAAAAATCTCCATCTAACGCACCGCATATCGGACTAACACCATGCAATTTCTAGACGGAAAGACCAATTTCAATTTTATGGGCAAGCAAAAGCTCGCCTACATTTTTTCATTCGCAATGATACTGCTCTCGGCTGGCAGCCTGGTTTACCAGGGCCTCAATCTCGGTATCGACTTCACCGGC
>JBATHJ010000438.1:0-18090 GCA_049666625.1 Gammaproteobacteria bacterium
CCCCACACACTGTCGAAAGACGGTGACCCGGTAGACGTGCTGGTAGTCACACCTGTACCGCTGATTACCGGCTCGGTCATCGTATGCCGACCGGCGGGGGTGCTGAAAATGACCGATGAGTCGGGTGATGACGCAAAAATACTCGCGGTGCCGATCGACAAGTTGTGCAAATCCTACCGAAATGCCAAAAACATCGGCGATATGCAGCCCATGCTGCTCGATCAGATCGCTCACTTTTTCGAGCACTACAAGGATCTCGACGAAGGCAAGTGGGTACGGGTTGAAGGCTGGGGTGACATCGACGAAGCCAAAGCGGAAATCATGGCCAGTATCGCCATGTACAGGGATGCACCGGTAAAACCGCATTTCTAGCTGAACAATGGGATGGTGCCGGAAAGAGGAATCGAACCTCCGACCTTCTCATTACGAATGAGCTGCTCTACCAACTGAGCTATTCCGGCAAAAGCCGTGTTTTACCGCGGCGGGCAGTATAGCAAACCTCTGTGCTCAGTGAAGTGCCGCCAAGGTGTACGCAGAAGCATCGCAGAACGTGGCCTGTCCCAGCACAATTTCCGTCATGAGCTGCGCCGACGCCGGGCCCAGCACGATGCCATTGCGGTAGTGTCCAGCGTGGATATACAGGCCTTCGATTTCATCGTGTGCGCATACGTAAGGTATACCGTTTTGCGTGCCCGGGCGCAGGCCTGCCCAGTGGCGCTCGATGGGGACGTCAGCGAGCAACGGTACCAGGTTTGAAGCATCGGTAGTTAACGCCTGCTGCGCATCCACACTTGTCTGTTTTTCAAAACCCGTTCTTTCCAGGGTGCTGCCCGCCAGCACATGCCCGTCCTGGCGCGGAATAATATAGTGCCCATGAGAAAGCACGATAGTCCGCACTCGGCCCGCTTCGCCGCGATACATAATCATCTGGCCTTTGACCGGCTCGACATCCAGCTTGCCATGCGCGCCCAGCACGCGCGCACTCCACGCACCGCTGGCTACAATCACTCGCTGAGCGAGTATTTTCTGCTGCGGGGTCTGCACCCCGCATGCTTTTGCGTTGTTGAGCAGGATTTCGCTGACTTCAGTTTGTTCGATAAATGAAATGCCGGCATGCTGCAAACTGCCGCGCAGGGCTTTAACCAGTTTCGGGTTGCGTATCTGTTTGATGTCAGGCATCCACATCGCGCGTTCGATATCGGGGTGCAGCGCGGGTTCGATTTCAGCCAGGCGCTGCCGGTCTTCGATGAGTTCCAGTGGCACCTGCCAGGCCTGCGCCCAGGCACGCGCGGATTCATATTCTTCAACATCGGTATACAGCATGCCGCTGGTGATCAGTTCACAGTCAACGCCACTGTCCTGCTGCAGGGCAGCTGCCAGCGCGGGGTACAGCTGCTTGCTGCGCTGCGCCAGCCGGTTCACCGAATCTGCATAGCGCCAGGGATACAGCGGTGAAATTATTCCGCCGCCCGCCCAGGACGATTCACCGCCGAGGTTGCCGCGCTCGATCACCAGCACATCCAGACCGGCCTGGTGCAGTGATCTCGCGGTGAGCAGGCCAATTACGCCACCACCAATGATTATGCAATCGTGCATACCACAACTCTTTGCAATAAAGTGAATGTGCTGAGCGAAGGACTCGTCAGCCTGAAAGAAAAATGCCCACACATGGTGCGGGCAAGTTTACGTTAGCCGGAAAGCCTGGGGCAAGCTATCACTAGCCGCCACCGGAACAATTAGACGATGACTGAATCTCCTGCGGCGCCTGGTCAATATATTTTTCACAATAACAGCGATGCTCGCCTTTCGACCACATCTTGCTGCACACGCCCAGCATTTTTGTGGTGATCTCAGCATTGAGCTCCTGCTGCTTGAGCTTGCTGGCGGCGATGGCAGCCTCTTCATCTTTTTTCTTCTGTTCCAGCTTCAGGCGTTCTGCTTCGGCTTTTTTGGCAGCTGCAGCCTCAGCCAGGCGTTTGCGTTCTTTTTCCAGCTCGATATTTTTACGCCGCTCACGTTCCTTGCTCACGAGTGCGATCATGTTGTTATTAGCCCTGGCTTTTTCACTTTGAGAAGTACAGTTATATTCGAGCTTCTTGATGGTCTCAAAACCTGCCGGCGGCTCCAGCACACACTTCCTGGCCACTGGCGCAGCAACAACCGGCGCAGGCGCAGCAACGGCTTTCGCCACTTTAGCTGCTGGCAACGGTGCAGGCGCATTCTTGCTGGCAAGAATGGCGACCATTTCGGGAAAATCAGAGAGATCGTAATTGACCGTGATTGTGGTTCTGAACGGCCTGATAACAAAAGTCAGGCGTTCACCGGCCTGCAGGGCATCGAGCGTATCCTGGTTAAGGCGCATGCTGAATGTGCCCCTGGCGCCGTTATTTTCACAAATGTTTTTTTGAACTGTCAGGCCCTGCTGCAAAAACCGCGCATGCCTGTCCTGGTGACTTAAACACCACTGGAACAAGGGCAGCCGCTGGCCATCGATCTGTACATCTTCTATAGCAAACTGATCATAATGCTTGGCGCTTGATGGGTTATCTGTACTGCTCTCACTCAGCATCAGGTTGATCGATTTACCATCAAACTGCAGATGATAGTAGGTACCTGCATCTTTATTATCCAGCGCAGACTTGACCGCAACATCGTCGTTGTATTTCCACAGCACGCTGGCACCAAAGCTGATGTCCAGGGATTTGGAAAATGGATTGAGGTCGCTGCGCGCTGACAGTTGTGTAGAAGCCAGCACGAGCAGGCCAATGAGGATCAATTTAATCTTATGCATAAACCTTGTGTATCTATTGTGTGCGTTGAAACATCTCGCGCCATAGCATGACGCGCCCCGCATAACAAAGGTATAGCACAAGATCAGCAGTTTTCATTTTCTGGCCGTATTCAAGCGCGCATGAACACGCCTGAAGGCTCCGATTGCGGTAAAATCAACAGCCATGAATATCATAATCAATGGCGAACGTCGCCCCCTCGAACCCGGTACCAGTCTCGATGATCTGGTTCAACTGCTTGATTTGAAAGGCAAGAGACTTGCTATCGAAGTCAACCAGGAAATCGTACCGCGCGGCCAGTTCGAACATTTCAAGCTCTCCGACAATGATCACGTGGAGATTGTCCACGCTATCGGCGGCGGCTGATTCATTCACCAGTACAGACTCGGGCAATCCCTATGGCTAGCACAGCAGAATCTATTCACACTCACACCGGCAGCATGGACTCGCCGCTTATTATTGCGGGCACTGCCTACCGCTCACGCCTGCTGGTTGGCAGCGGCAAATACAAAGACCTGGAAGAAACCCGCCTGGCCACCGAAGCCAGCGGCGCGCAAATTATCACCGTGGCGATCCGCCGGACCAATATCGGGCAGAATCCCGACGAACCCAGCCTGCTGGACGTGATATCGACTGATGACTACACCCTGCTGCCCAACACCGCCGGCTGTTACACCGCGCAGGACGCAGTGCGTACCTGCCGACTGGCGCGTGAACTGCTGGACGGCCACGAGCTGGTCAAACTGGAAGTGCTGGGCGATGAAAAAACCCTGTTCCCCGATGTCACTGCTACCCTCGAAGCTGCAGAAATTCTGGTCAAAGACGGCTTCAAGGTGATGGTCTACACCAATGATGACCCGCTGATTGCCAGGCGCCTCGAAGACCTCGGTTGTGTTGCGGTGATGCCGCTGGCCGCGCCGATCGGTTCCGGTCTTGGCATTCGCAATCCCTACAACATCCTCACCATTGTCGAAAATGCGAATGTCCCTATCCTGGTGGATGCCGGTGTCGGCACAGCTTCCGACGCCGCGATTGCCATGGAACTCGGCTGCGATGGCATTCTTATGAATACCGCGATTGCCGCTGCGCGCAACCCGGTGTTAATGGCCTCGGCGATGAAGCACGCGGTGATCGCCGGACGCGAAGCCTTTCTTGCCGGTCGCATGCCGCGCAAGCGCTTTGCATCGGCCTCGTCACCTGTCGACGGCATGTTCTTCTAGACAGTGGCTGTTACACTCAACGGCTGCACCCGACTGCGCTAACCATACTATGGAAAACCGTCGCACGATTCGCAGTTATGTATTGCGACAGGGCCGGCTCACGCCCGGGCAACAGAATGCACTCGAGCAGTACTGGTCGCTTTACGGCGTCGATTTCTCTGCGACACCGCTTGTGCTTGATACTTTGTTCGGCCGTACCGCGCCAGTCACGCTGGAAATCGGCTTTGGTGACGGTGCGTCATTATTGCAGCAGGCGATGCAGCACCCCGAGCGTAACTTCATCGGTATAGAAGTACATCGTCCCGGCGTGGGGCGCCTGCTCAGCCGCTGCCATGAGGCCGGTTTGAGCAATCTGCGCGTGATTAATCATGATGCCGTTGAAGTTCTGAACCAGCAGATTGCAGACAACAGTCTCAACTGCGTGCAGCTGTTTTTTCCCGATCCCTGGCACAAGAAGCGGCATCACAAGCGCCGCCTGTTACAACCGGCGTTTGCTGAGCTGATCCTGCGCAAGCTCAGTCCCGGCGGCCAGTTTCACATGGCAACCGACTGGCAGCCATACGCAGAGCATATGCTTGAAGTGATGGAGGCTGCATCAGGCTTTCGAAATATTTCAGGCAAGTTTCACTACACGCACAACCAGGGGCGTCGCCCGCCCACCAAGTTTGAACAGCGTGGTCAGCGTCTTGGCCACGGCGTGTATGATTTAGTCTATGAAAAAGTCTGAACGCACTGTTGATTAATTGAAATAATCAGACCGCAGGTTCTTCTATCGGTTTGGCTACACGCAAGGGGCAGGTCTCGGCATGATTGTCACCAAGCTTGTCCCAGGCATAATTAAATGCCTGGGTGCGCAGGCGGAAGAACCTTTCCTTGCCGTGACTTTCCATAAACCCGGTACGTAACAGAATATCCGTGATCTGTTTCTTGGCACGGGCAAATAATAATTCGATGCCAAGTGACTCGAGCCGGGTGGCGAGTTCGTGCAGCATTTCCTCACCCGTGGCATCCACTTCATTAATGCCCTCGGCATCGATGATGACAAATTTCAGCGCCGGCTTGCGCGCCACGCCTTCGAGCACGGTGTCGACAAAATAACCCGTGTTGGCAAAATACATCGGGCCATCAAAACGTATTACCGAAATATTTTCACAGGTGTGCAGGCGCCGCACCTTGGCATCACGCAGGGTGCCATCAGGGTCGCGTGACAAAATTGAAATGCGCGGTCGCATGGTGCGAAACAGGAACAGCCCCAGTGACAACACCACGCCGACAACGATCCCGGTTTCGAGGTGAGGCGCAACGATCAGGGTAAGAATAAAAGTCACTATCGCGACCATGCCATCATGCGGCTGTACGCGCCAGGCGGATATGATCGGCTGGACTTTTATCAGGTTGACAACCGCCATCATGATCACTGCCGCCAGCGTGGCCTGTGGCAAATGATGCAGCAACGGCGTCAACCACAACAAGGTTGCGCCGACCACCAGCCCGGTAACCACGGCAGAAAACCCGGTAACCGCACCGGCATTGATATTCACCGCAGAACGCGAGAACGAACCGGAAACGGCATAGCCCTGAAACAGACCAGAGACGATATTGCCCATGCCCTGGCCGATCAGTTCCTGGTTAGCATCGAGTTTCTGGCGAGTGCGCGCCGCCATCGCCTTGGCGATAGATATCGCTTCCATGAAACCGACGATGGAAATAATCACTGCGGTGCTGGCCAGCTGGGTCAGTACCTGGGTGTTGAGGCCGGTGGGCAACTCTGGCATGGTTAATCCCTCGGGCACCACGCCGACCACGCTGCCGCCATTTTTTTCAAAGTCCGTCCACCATGCAATCAGCGTGGTAACACACACCGCTACCAGCACATTGGGTGCCTGCGGGGTAAATTTGCGCATCACGATCATGATGCCCAGCGCCAGCAACCCCATCACGAAGGTGAGCATATGGGTATCGGTGGTGGCTGCCAGTGCCACGCGCCAGATAGTTTCGTAATGATGATCGGCCTTGTCGACCACAACACCGAACAGTTTGCTGAGCTGCGAGGTGCCGATAATAATCGCGGCAGCGTTGGTAAATCCGATCACCACCGGGTGTGACAGGAAGTCCACCAGCACACCCAGGCGCAACAGCCCGAGCGCCATCTGAAACACACCCACCATAATGGCCAGCGCTATCGCATATGCCACGTAGGTCTCGGGGGTCAGTGCCAGGGGCTCGAGCGCAGCTGCTGTCATTAATGACACCACGGCTACCGGGCCGGTGGACAGCTGGCGCGATGAACCAAATAATGCCGCGACTATGCCCGGCAGGAAAGAGGCGTATAAACCAAAGTAAGGTGGCAAACCTGCGAGCTGCGCATAAGCCATTGATTGCGGCACCAGTACCAGTGCCACGGTAATGCCGGCGATAATATCTGCACGTAGTACCTTTCTATCAGAGCACTCACCCACCCAGCGCAAAAACGGCAATAACCGTCGTGGCTTGGTGAATACAGCTCTGATGTCAAACATGATTACACAAGGTATTTGTACTGTGAACGTAAATGCGCGGTATACATAAATATTAGCATATATTTTTCACTTAACGTTTCTGTGCACAGATGGTGTACATCATGCCCTGCGCCAGTATTCGCGCACTAATAGTTGCGTGCTTTTATCCAGATCAGCTTTATTAGCGGCATACATTTCAAAAATCTTCGCGGTGATATTTACCTCGGCCTGACCGCAGCCATCGTTGCACTGTCGCATGCCATGGCGATGGACTTTACGTCCAGCGTCGGCTCGTTGGCCTGTTGCAGAAACTGTTCGGTTTTCTCAAGCACGGAAAACTGCCACAGTGCCTGGCGATTAAAATGATCGGATAGCCCTGGCTTTCATCTGGGCAATACGCTCGCGAGGGCATTATCTGGTGGGGCCGCATGGCCAGGACCAGGTAATAATTAATAATCGGGGCGCAAATTAGCTGTAGCGCATCGCTACATCGACGACATTGAACCTGTGAAAATCACTGCTCGGCATGTTCTATGGCTGGCTCATTTTGTGTCTTGACACGCAGCACATACAAAAAAACGTCAGGCCCGGCTCATCCAGCTAAAAATGTGAGGTCCAGCCACTCTTCAGGCCCCGATCTGGCTCGCACAGACAGGTATCACATTGTTATCTATGTCAAATACTGCGTTAGCTGTCGTGCACAAAAACCGGTACAATAGCGTCCATTTTGCGGCTGGGCCTGCACAGGGGCAGCATTTGCCGGGCCAGGGCCGCTGCACCTCTTTATTATATATTCAGGAGTAATCAACATGTCTAACAAGCATCCGATTGTGGCCGTGACCGGCTCATCCGGCGCAGGCACCTCAACTGTCAAACATGCGTTCGAGCAAATCTTCACCCGTGAGAATATCAACCCGGTGATCATCGAAGGCGACAGCTTCCATCGCTATGACCGCGCCGCAATGAAAGACGCGATGGCCGCCGCAGAGAAAAAAGAGGACCGCACTTTCAGCCACTTTGGCCCCGAAGCCAATGTGTTCGACAAGCTCGAAGAGCTGTTCAAAAACTACGGCAAGAGTGGTAGCGGCAAGAAGCGCCTGTACCTGCACAGCGATGAAGAAGCGCAACCGTATGCGCCCCTGACTGCTGGCCAGTTCACCCCGTGGGAAGATATTCAGACCGGCACAGACCTGATGTTCTACGAAGGCCTGCACGGTGGTATTGCCACCGATGATGTCGATGTAGCACAGCATGTTGACCTGCTGGTCGGCGTGGTCCCCAGTGTCAATCTTGAGTGGATTCAGAAAATTCATCGCGATAACGCACAGCGCGGCTATACCGCCGAAGTCATTGTCGATACCATCCTGCGTCGTATGCACGATTATGTGTACTACATTACACCGCAGTTCTCGCGCACTGACATCAACTTCCAGCGTATTGCCACGGTGGATACCTCTAACCCGTTTATCGCACGTGATATTCCAACACCTGACGAAAGCATGGTCGTGATTCGCTTCAAGGACCCAAAGAAATTCAACACCGACTTCCCTAACCTGCTGAGCATGATCCCGCATTCGTTCATGTCACGCCGCAACACAATCGTGGTGCCCGGCGGCAAGATGGGACTGGCGATGGAAATCATCCTCACACCGATTATTCATGACATGATCGAAAAGGCCAGAAAGGCCAGGTAATGTTATCCAGATAGTCGCTTAAAAGGGCCGGTATTCACCGGCCTTTTTTATGGTTGTTATCCCAGTGTAACTTCATGCATGAGTCGTAGTAGACTGGGCATTCACCAACAGAGCGCCCCGCATGCAAAATTTTTACAGCATCATCAGCCAGCACAGTACGGCCAGGGCAGTCATTAAAGACTGCCTGCAGCAACTCGAAAATGCTCCCGAGACTGCAAACTTTGGATTTATTTATGCCACTGATGCCATGTCCGCAGATTTAAAAAAACTGTTGCGCGAAAGCAAACAAAAATCCGGCATCAGGCACTGGGCCGGCTCACTCGGCATGGGCGTTATTTCCAGCAAAGGCGAACACTATGACACGCCTGCAGCCAGCATTATGCTTGCAGAATTTGACCAGAATGATTTTGCCATGTTGCCGCTTATCAGCCATAGCAATGAAATTCCCGACAACCTGGCAACACCGCGCGAATTCAGCACCAGCTTTGGCCTGGTTCATGGTGATCCGCTTAACCCTGAAACTCAAAACCTGGTTCACGACTTACAGCAGCATATCAAAAACAGTTTTATTGTCGGCGGACTGACTTCGTCGCGTGACAAACAGTTCCAGGTAGCCGATAACGTTTACAGCGGCGGCATTTCAGGTGTTATGTTTTCTGAAAACATTGGCGTTATTTCCAACCTGAGCCAGGGCTGCAGTCCTGTTGGCGGCAAACACAAAATCAGCAAATCAGAAGAAAACGTGATATTCACGCTTGATAACAAACCGGCGCTGGATGTGCTTATGGATGACATGCATATCAGCACTGAAGCAGAATTGAAACATCGTGCCGCCAGTGTGTTTACCGGTCTTTGCGTTCCCGACAGCGATATCAGTGATTACACCGTGCGCAATCTTATCGGCGTAGACCTTGAACACAGGGCATTTGCAATTAATGACTACCTGACCGAAGGCAATGAACTGATTTTTTGTCGTCGTGACAACCAGAGCGCTGTTGAAGACATGCAGCAAATGCTTGACAACATGGCGAGGCGCCTTAAGCACACACCCAGGGGCGGGATTTATATATCGTGCATGGGTCGTGGCCGCGAACAGTTCGGCAAGGATTCCGAAGAAATAAAAATGATCCAGAAAACCCTGGGAGATTTTCCACTCACCGGTTTTTTTGCTAACGGTGAAATCCACCATGACAAACTCTATGGTTACACCGGTGTATTAACCCTGTTTACATGAGACAAACGCGTGTGCCAGTTCCAGGGGAGATCATAAGCAGGTGAAACTTGTCGATGCGCACTGCCACCTCGACTTTGATGAATTTGCAGCGGACCGCGAAGCCGTCATCGCACGTGCGCAGTCAGCAGGCGTAGAACACATCGTTATTCCTGGCGTCAGGTCCGGCCACTGGCAGCGCATTACCGATTTATGCAACCAGGAAAATCTGCACGCCTGTTATGGCCTTCACCCCTGCTATGCAGACCAGCATACAACTGGCGACCTGGATAAACTTGAACAGCAACTGGCCGAACATAGTAGTGTCGCAGTCGGCGAATGCGGACTCGATTACCGCGATGGTCAGCCTGATAAAGCATTGCAACTAAAATTTTTCACCGCGCAACTCGATATAGCCCAGCGACACAACAAGCCAGTGGTCATACACTCGGTACGCGCGACAGAAGACGTGATATTGAATTTAAAACGCTACCCTGAACTTCGTGGCATGGTGCACAGTTATTCGGGCAGTCTTGAACAGGCCCGTCAACTGACTGATGCCGGTTTTTACATCAGCCTCGGCGGCAGTGTCACGTATCAGCGTGCAAAGCGCCTGCACAAGGTCGCCGCAGGCGTCCCGCTCGAATCACTCTTGCTGGAAACCGACGCACCCGACCAGCCCGACAGCCTGCATAACGCTGAACGCAATGAACCGTCATACTTAATCAATGTTTTAAACTTCATCGCAGAATTGCGCAAAGAATCGCCCGATGAAATCGCCGAACAAACCACCGCTAACGCACGCCTGCTGTTTGGAATCTGAAACCTTAGAAAAAATATTAATTATCCACGGATGAACGCGGATTAAGGTAAAAGCAATTTGCGCCTGCGGCGCACTAACCCAAAATTATTATATTATCTTTTATCTGTGTTCATCAGCGTTCATCCGTGGATAATTAAGTTTTTAGAACTATCGCTTCCAGCGCGCAGGGTCAGAAATTTCCTGCATGGCGTTTTCGATCCATGTTTTTGCATCTTGCATGACATCGTCGGGTTTGCGGCCTGCGCTTTCGATATAAGGCCCGATGCGTACTTCGATCATGCCCGGCCACTTGATAAAACTGTGGCGTGGCCAGAACTCGCCGGCATTATGCGCGATCGGAATGACCGGGTAGCCGCTTTCTGCGGCAAGGATGGCGCCGCCCATTTTGTACTTGCTGGCCGCACCGGGTGCGGTGCGCGTGCCTTCGGGGAAAAGATTCACCCATTTTCCGCGTTTAAGTTTTTCTGTTCCACGGGTTACCAGCTGGTTGACTGCAGCACGTCCAGCGCCACGGTCAATTGCAATCGGGTCAGTGCACGCCAGTGCCCAGCCAAACAATGGAATACGCATTAGCTCACGCTTGAACACCCAGCGTCCCAGCGGAACGATGACGTGCAGCGCTATGGTTTCCCAGGTTGACTGGTGCTTGGAAAACACGATGGCATTGCGCGTACCAATGTTTTCCATGCCGACGACATGATAATCAAGTTTGCAAATCATCTTGAGCAACCAGAGACTGACGATGGCCCAGCTTTTTGAAATACGCAGGCGCACATCTGAATCGAGTGGCGATGCCAGTATGACTGCCAGGCCGACAATAATCGTGGTAAGCATAAAGCCGATCCAGAAAAGCACCGATCGAATGTACAATACCGGCTTTGAAGGCATACGCTGCGCGCTCATAAATCCTGCTCGGCATCCAGCAATGCATCAACTACTTCTGCTAGATCTTCAAATACCGGTACATCAACAAAGCCTTTTGAATCTTTTTCCAGCGCTGCGCGCTCACCCTTTCCAGTTTTTACTAACACTGGCCGGGCACCTGCATTGAGTGCGCAGTTCACATCATTGACGGTATCACCTACAAACAGCACGTCATCGAGCGGCATGGAAAAACGCTGGCTGATTTCATTCAATAAGCCCGGCTGCGGTTTTCTGCATGCACATTTGTCACGCGGACTGTGCGGGCAGAAAAACACCGCTTCGACACGGCCACCCAGCGGCACCAGCAGCTCATCCATTTTACGGTGCATCGCGGCCAGTGTTTGCAAATCGAAATAACCGCGAGATATTCCTGACTGGTTGCTGGCCACCGTGACCGTGTAACCACCGCGGGTCAGGCGTGCAATCGCTTCCAGGCTACCATCGATAGGGATCCATTCTTCGGGGCTCTTGATATAGGCATCAGAGTCATGGTTTATCACACCATCACGATCCAGAATTATGAGTTTTGTGATCATACTATTGGTGCAATCTTGATAAGTCCGCGGCGCGCAGGAACAGCGCACTCATTTGTTCTAGCAGGGCGATGCGGTTATTTTTTATAGCCTCGTCATCTGCCATTACCATGACCTTGTCAAAGAATGTATCGACCGGTTCACGCAGGGCTGACAATTTGCGCAATGCTTTTTCATAGTCACCCTTGTCATACAGCGCATCAACACTTGCGCGCAGTCCATTTAGCTTTTCGTACAGGGCTTTTTCTGCATCTTCTGCGAACAGGCCGGTATTAATTTTGACAGCGCTGCTGATGTCGGTTTTTTTCAGGATATTGCCAACGCGTTTGTTGGCCGCGGCCAGGCTTTCAGCTTCCGGCAGGGCACGAAACGCTGTCACCGCCCTGATGCGCTTGTCAAAATCAAGTGGACGTGAAGGCTTGAGTGCCGACACGGCATCAAACACATCAGGTGTCACGCCATTGTCAGCATAGTATGCGCGTAGTCGTTCAAGAATATAATCGAACACATCATCTTGCACTGCAGCTGAATCAACCTTGTCCGCCAGCAGGCTGGAAGCTTCGTTGATGATGACGCGCAAATCCAGGTCAAGATTACGCTCGATGATTGTGCGCAGAACGCCCAGCGCTGCACGGCGCAATGCATAGGGATCTTTTTCACCGGTGGGTTTCTGGCCAATCGCAAAAATGCCCACGAGGGTGTCAATCTTGTCGCTGATGGCAAGAATTTGCCCGATGACATTGCTGGCAGTGTCATCGCCCGCACCGCGTGGTTTGTACTGTTCATCCAGCGCGAGCGCAACTTCGTCTGCTTCGCCAGCTACCTGGGCATAGCGTTTTCCCATGACACCCTGCAGTTCTGCAAACTCACCGACCATATCAGTCATCAGGTCGCATTTACTCAACAACGCGGCGCGTTCCGCGTGTTCGACATTGGCGCCCAGCATTTTTGCAATGCTGCCGCTCAACACTATTACTCGCCGGGTTTTTTCTCCAATGCTGCCAAGCTTTGTCTGGAATACAACGCTGTCCAGTGCACGGCCAAATTCTTCCAGTGGTTTTTTCTGGTCCTGTTCCCAGAAAAATTTTGCATCTGTCAGTCGTGGACGTACGACGCGCTCGTTGCCTGCTTTAACTTTGTCCGGAGAACGGCTGTCGATATTGCTGATAGTGATAAAGCAGTTTTTCAGCTGGCCGTTTTTATCAGTAACGGGAAAATATTTCTGGTTGTCCTGCATGGTTTTTATTAGCGCTTCCGATGGCACTGATAAAAACTGCTTGTCGAATTCGCCAGCTACGGCTATCGGCCATTCATTCAGCGCAGTCACTTCGTCAAGCAGGTCATTATCAATCATTGCTGATCCACCGAGCTGTTTAGCGGTTTTCAGCACCTGGTCGTAAATCACGTTTTTGCGCTCGTCAAAATCGGCAATAACAAAACCTTCCTGTTTCAGACGTGTTGCATATTCTGCTGCATGTTTTAACTGTATTGCTTTATCGGCATGAAAACGATGTCCACGGGTGGAACTGGAGCTGGTGACTTCCATAATTTCGGCATCGATAACATTTTCACCGTGCATTAATACCAGCCAGTGCACAGGGCGCACAAATTCTGAATTGCGGCTGCCCCAGCGCATGCGTTTTGGAATCGGCAGTTTTGCCAGCGCCTGGTTCACGATATCAGCAAGAATGTCTGCCAGCGCCTGGCCTTTTTCGGTAGATTTAAAAACCAGCCATGCGCCCTTGTCGGTGTCCTGCTGTTGCAGATCGTCAACTGACACACCACAGGAACGTGCAAAACCCTCCACCGCTTTGGTCGGTTTGCCATCGGCGCCAAACGCAGCCTGCACACTCGGCCCCTTGCGTTCAACCTCGCGATCCGGTTGTGACGCGGGCACATTTTTGATCAGCATGGCAAGACGGCGCGGCGCTGCAAATGAATGCACATCACCGATTGTCATACCGGCTTTTTCCAAACCCTCGCACACGCCCCGGGTAAACGCCTGCGACAGGCGCAACAACGCCTTAGGCGGCAATTCCTCGGTACCCAGTTCGATCAATAAATCGTTTTTTTCAGCCACAATAATAACCAGATGATTTGCCACAGAGGGCACAGTATATAAATTCGTAAATAAAATGATCCACAGATGAACACGGATAAACGCAGATGTTAAAAGCGCATTAAACTCAATAAGTTTTTATCCGTGTTCATCTGCGTTCATCTGCGGATAAATGTTTGTTTACTTTCCTATCGGAAAACCCAGCACTTCGCGTGAATCATAGTACGCCTGCGCCACCGCGCGCGACAGTGTTCTTACTCTTAATATAAAGCGCTGGCGTTCGGTGACTGATATTGCGTGGCGCGCATCCAGCAGGTTGAATGTGTGCGAGGCTTTGAGCACCATTTCGTATGCGGGCAGCGGCAGGCCAAGTTCGATCAGGCGCGCGCTTTCGGCTTCGCAGGTATCGAACCATTTGAACAATGAATCAGTATCGGCCTGTTCGAAGTTGTATTTCGACATTTCGACTTCGTTCTGGTGAAACACGTCACCGTAAGTCACCACGCCCTGCGGGCCGCGGGTCCAGACCAGGTCGAATATGCTTTCAGCTTCCTGCAGGTACATCGCCAGGCGCTCCAGGCCGTAGGTGATTTCGCCACTGACCGGGCGGCATTCGAGGCCGCCGACCTGCTGGAAATAGGTGAACTGGGTGACTTCCATGCCATTGAGCCAGACTTCCCAGCCCAGGCCCCAGGCGCCGAGCGTGGGCGATTCCCAGTTATCCTCGACAAAGCGGATATCGTGCTCCAGCGGGTCAAACCCCAGCGCCCGCAACGAACCCAGGTACAGGTCCTGGATGTCGTCCGGCGAAGGCTTGAGTACCACCTGGAACTGGTAATAATGCTGCAGCCGATTGGGATTTTCGCCATAGCGGCCGTCAGTGGGGCGGCGGCAGGGCTGCACATAGGCGCTGCGCCAGGGCTCGGGGCCGATTGCGCGCAAAAATGTGGCGGGATGGAAGGTGCCTGCACCAACTTCGAGATCCAGCGGCTGCAAAATAGCGCAGCCATGCTGCTGCCAGTAATCCTGCAACGCGAAAATCAGGCCCTGAAAAGTGGAAACGTCGTAATTCATTACATTCAGCTCTAAAGAAGCCGGCTAGTATAAACGCCCAGCCTTTGACACGCCATATTTGCCCGTTTGTTCATACAGTTAGGCCTCTCAGGGTGGTTTTTTCACATACAGGCACATTCCTTGCTATATCTTTAACAGGTATCGGGATAAATCAGGCGACACGCCTGCTGAGAACGCGATACATTATATATATCTGACCGTATGCCGATTTAACAAGTAATCCGTACATTCAGGAGGACCGGTTATGCCAGAGCAACCGCTTTCGCAATCGAGTGACCCAGCCGTTGAGAAGTTAATTCTCGAGCCCAGCGCGCTGGCCCAGTGGCACGCCCTGGTGAAACAGGCCGAGGACAGCTATGGCTGCCATCTCGATGAAGCCATGGAAAGTTACCTGGTGTTTACCCTGATGCGCTTCATGAGCCACAACAAGCTCGGCGCAACGGCGCTGGCAGCAGATTACCTCGACGCGCAGAACCTGCCCAAATCTCTCAGGCTCGACCAGTTACGCGATGTCGGCGACCAGTGCCTGATTCTTTCCGGCCTGTTTCCGCAGCGTGCCGAAAAACGCCTGGTGCGCGTCAGTTACTACGTCAACATGGGACGTTCGGCCTACCATCATCTCAGTGGCCAGATCCAGCAATCCACGGCCGAACTCTACCGTGAGCTGGCCGAAACCTTTGTTACCCTGATGGACCTGCTACAGACAATACGGGGTTTCAACAGCAGCGTAATGCAACCGATCCAGGCGCTGGAGTTGTGGAGCGATACCGGCAGCCAGCGTGCGTTTGCCTCGCTCAATGGCGATTCGACGCCGCTGCACGAATCGCTGATCAATCCCGGGCTCAAGCAATAACCACTCACAAATAAAAAATAATGCGCCACAGAGGGCACAGAGAACACGAAGGTTAAAAGCCATAATCTTCCATGCTTATACACTCTGTGTTCTCTGTGACCAATTCCGGGCGTCCTGCCCTCCACTCTTCGAGCCGCGTAAAAGCACGCGTTCAAATTTGATCCAGTCAAATTTGTCTGTGGCAAATCATCTTGTTATTATTGTGGCTGAAAAAAACAATTTACTGATTGTGCCGGACACAGAGGAGATACCTCCAAAGGCCGACCTGCGCCTGTCATCGCATGCTGCTTGTTGATACAATATCAGCCTGTTAACTCCGCACTACCCGCATACTCACCATGACAACACCCCGCAAAGCCGTCGCCCTGATTTCAGGCGGACTGGATTCACTGCTCGCCGCGCGCCTTATGCTCGACCAGGGCATTCATGTCGAAGGCATAAATTTTTATACCGGCTTCTGCGTTGAAGGCCACACCCATGCAATTCGCAAAAAAGACAAAAGCAAACCCAAGCGCAACAACGCCTTATGGAGCGCGGAGCAACTTGGCATCAAGCTGCATATCATCGACATTATCGAAGAATACAAGCAGGTGGTGATCAACCCCAAACACGGTTACGGCAGTAACCTTAACCCGTGTCTCGACTGCAAAATTTTCATGGTGGGCAAAGCCAAACAATGGATGGATGAACACGGTTTTGATTTCATTATCACCGGTGAAGTCATGGGCCAACGGCCGATGTCGCAGCGTAAAAAAATGTTGCCCATAGTGGTCGAAGAATCAAATGTCGATGACCGGCTATTGCGCCCGTTGTGCGCCAAACATCTCAACCCCACCCTGCCCGAACGCGAAGGCTGGGTGGACCGTGAAAAACTGCTCAGCTTTCATGGCCGTAACCGCAAGCCACAAATTGCGCTGGCTAAAAAATTCGGCTTTGATGATTTTGCATCTCCTTCGGGCGGCTGCTGTTTTCTGACCGACAAAAGTTATTCGACCAAGCTGGCAGACCTGTGGCAGGCGCAAAAAAGCCGGGACTATGAACTCGACGACATCATGTTATTAAAAGTCGGCCGGCACCTGCGCCCTAAACCCAATTACAAACTGATCATCAGTCGTGAAGAAGGTGAAAACCGTTTCCTCAGCGGTTATCGAAAAACATTTACCAGCATCGAACCCGAAAGCCACGAAGGCCCGCTGACCCTGGTTGATGGTACGCCGGATGATGCTGATCTTGAGTATGCTGCCCGCATAGTCGCGCGTTTCAGCCAGGGCCGCGATGCTGACACAGTCACGCTAAAAGTGAACCACGCCGGTCATGAAAAAATCATCAGCGTGACACCCATGCCCGCCGATGATATTAAAAAAGAATGGTATGTCTGAACATACTTATTCACTTGATGCGCGCAACATGATGTGCCCGATGCCGGTGATCAAAACCCAGAACAGGATTGCCGAACTGTCACCCGGTGACGTACTTGAAGTTACCTGCACCGACCCAGGCGCGCTCAATGATATTCCGGCCTGGTGCCGGATTAATGGTCATAGCATTATTGAAACGCGTGAGCTGGGTGATGAAGTTGTGGTTATTATCAGGGTCGGCAGCTGAATCGCAGGTTAGAGTTACGTAGGGTGGGCATTGCCCACCGTTTTTGTAAGAGTAACTGGTGTGTTTACTGGTTGATTCGTAGTACAACATGGCATTGCTTTTCGCCTTGCTGGCGAGTCACACTTCAACAGACAAGAGAACATACATCGTCATGCCAGCATGCTTGTGGCTGGCATCCAGCGGCTTGCATACTTTGATCAGTGTGAATAATAATAAATAGCGTCAGCGCCAATGATCGGTTCGCAAGTAGTGACGTAGGGTGGGCATTGCCCACCGTTTTATTTTTAAAAAGTGCTGAAGTGTTTACTGATTGATTCGCAGTACAACATAGCATTGTTTTTCGCCTTGCTGGCGAGTCACTTTCTTTTGCTTGTCCAAAAGAAAGTAACCAAAGAAAATGACACCCCGGCGCCACAGCCGCTCATTAAAAACATGAGCGGTCCCCTCGTCGGAAGCAATCGTCGGGGCCGCTGCAGAACTCGCGAGTAAATAACACTCGCTCAGACAGCTGCAGCGGAAAGCCCCCCCCGTCGATCGCGTCCTCCTCGGCTGCGTCGATGGGGCCGAAAAGCAGACACAGTAAAAAACAGCAAACACAAAATGTGCCCGGTAGATGTAAGGGAACTAAAACTTTAGGGAAGACCTGTTTGAAATGACTTATCACAATTGTGATCAGCAGTAATTTTGCGAATTGCAAAATTCTAAATTTTCTATGAATGTCTTGTTTATTCCTCGTTTTTTCTTTTTATCCCCTTTTGGCACAGCCGAGGAGAGCCTGGTTTGTGAGGAGCTTTCCGCTGAAACTGTC
>JBATHJ010000439.1:0-4089 GCA_049666625.1 Gammaproteobacteria bacterium
GCCATGCTGCAGGGCACAGCTGCGCGCGCGTTCCTGGAAGCGCAGGAGATTGATTTCTGGCTGGATTGAAATAATTAGTCCACTGATGAACGCAGATAAACGCGGATAAAAACTTTTCTGGTAGAAACAGTTTTAACATCTGTGTTCATCAGCGTTCATCTGTGGATATATTATTTTTAGATCAAAGCATCCCGCGCACAGTGTCGATCACGGGCCGGGTTTCGGGTTCTACCCCGCGCCAGAGTTTGAATGATTCTGCTGCCTGTTCGACCAGCATGCCGAGGCCGTCTGCGATGTTGTTTTCTTTTACGCCGTTTTGTTTTGCCCATTGCATGAACACGGTGGGGTGTTTGCCGTACATCATGTCGTAGCAGAAGCTGTCTGTATGCAGCAGGGTGTCGGGCAGGGGCGGTAGTTCACCTTTCAGGCTGGCCGAGGTGGCATTGATAATGACATCAAAGTGCTGATGTTTCAGAACGTCAAAGCCGCAGCCGCTGATAGTGCCGAGTTCTGAAAATGCCCCGGCGAGTGCGAGTGCTTTTTCGACCGTGCGGTTCACAATGGTGAGAGACTTCGGTTTGTTGCCGAGCAGCGCGCCGAGCACGCCGCGCACAGCGCCACCGGCACCGATCAGTAATATCGTTTTTCCGGATAATATCAGCTTGTAATTTCGCACCAGGTCGCGTGCAAGGCCAACACCATCGGTATTGTCACCATAATAATCATCCACAGCGTGGATCACCAGGGTGTTGACTGCGCCGGCCTGTTGCGCACGCTCACTCAGGCGCGTGGCAAGTTGAAACGCGGATAGCTTGAACGGTACCGTGATATTGAGGCCGCGGCCATTGTGCCGGGCAAATTCGCGCACTGCCTTTTCGAAACCGTCGAGTGAAACTAGCTGTGCCCTGTATTCAAGATTCTGCCCGGTCTGTTTGGCAAACAGCGCATGGATGAGCGGGGATTTGCTGTGCGCGATCGGGTTGCCGAAAACAGCATACTGGTCAGGGCCTGACATGCTGCGCGTGTTTAATCCCGTAACCAGCCGGCGACGGCTTTGGCGTAGTAGCTGAGGATGCCGTCGGCGCCTGCGCGTTTCATCGAGAGCAGGCTTTCCAGTACCACGGCACGCTCATCCAGCCAGCCGTTCTGGGCGGCGGCTTTAAGCATGGCATATTCGCCACTCACCTGGTAGACATAGGTCGGTGCGCCGAAGTGCTGCTTGATGCGGCGCACCATATCAAGATAAGGCATGCCGGGTTTTATCATCACCATGTCGGCGCCTTCTTTCAGGTCGAGTTCAACTTCGCGAATCGCTTCGTCGGAGTTTGCCGGGTCCATCTGGTAACTGTACTTGTTGCCGCTGCCGAGATTGCCCGCCGAGCCGACAGCATCACGGAACGGACCGTAAAAACTGGACGCATATTTAGCCGAGTAGGCGAGGATGCGGGTATTGCTGTGTGCGTGGTCTTCGAGAGCGTTGCGAATCGCACCGATGCGTCCATCCATCATGTCGGACGGGGCGACCACGTCGGCGCCGGCATCGGCGTGTGACAGTGCCTGCTTGATCAGCACTTCTATGGTTTCATCATTCATCACGTAACCCGAGGCGTCGAGCAAACCGTCCTGGCCGTGCGAGGTAAACGGGTCGAGCGCGACATCGGTAATCACGCCGAGCGCGGGAAATTTTTGTTTTAATGCGCGCACTGCGCGTTGTGCCAGTCCCTCGGGGTTCCAGGCTTCACGTGCGTCATCAGATTTTTTGTTGTCACCTGCCACGGGGAACAATGCCAGCGCTGGAATGCCAAGCGCAACACACTGTTCGGCCTCGATTAACAACTGGTCGATGCTGACGCGTTCGACACCGGGCATGGAGGCCACGGCTTCGCGCTGGTTGCTGCCCTCGATGACAAACATCGGGTAAATCAGGTCGTCACAGGTCAACTGGTTTTCACGCATCAGGCGGCGCGAAAAATCATCGCGACGCATGCGGCGCATCCGCGTAGAGGGGAACATTCCGGTGTTTGACACGTGAGTCTCCACTATTGAAAGAGTTTGCGCTATTGTATCAGCCCCGTTCTGATCTGGCATTAGTGCCAGCCATCTGGAGAGAAAATGAAAATTATACGCTTATTGTGTCTGTGCCTGTTCGCCATGCAGGCGAATGCTGCCGATGGAGTATTTCAGCTGCGTGTCGACAAACCGGTAGACGAGGCATATGCCGCTGTCTACAAAGCGCTTGAAGACGCGAGATTCTATGTCGTGTTCGAGGCCAACATTGGCAAAAACCTGGCCGGGTTTGCTGAGCGCTGGGGCGAGGATTACAACAGGAGTGAGCTCAGTGCGATTCGCAGCATGGTGTTTTGCAATGGCTGGTATGCCAACCAGGTGAGCAATCTTGATCCTTCAATGCTGGGTTTCTGCCCGCTGCATTTAACGCTGATTGAAAAAAATGGCACTGCCACGGTATTGTTTAACCGCCCGAGCATGGCGGCGGGTACCAGTCCCGCGGTGCCAGTATTGCGCGAAGTCGAAAACGCTGTCATCGCTGCAATCAACAAAGCCCTGCAACCCTGAGCCGGTATGCCTGTAGCTTGACTGCACTGGAAGCGGTGCCGTTTGCTGGCGATCGAGCGCTTTGCTATGCGCTTGTATAGCCGGCAGCACGGTCGGTTTTATTACTGCATTGACGAAATCACCGTTTGTCCCGATGAAAGGCGTGGAAAACCATAAAAATCAGGGCTATACAAAGTTAATCATAATGTGAATCACATCCCGGTTTGCCATTATCGCGTTGACTATGCTGAGCACAGGTGTAGCAGGCAGTGTTTAACCAGGGGAGGCCCAATGTCGGAAAGCCAGACCAGTCAACGCATACTCGTGATCGAGGAATCGGCCACACTGCGATATATGCTCGGCAAGAGCATTCAGAAGCAGGGCTATGAGCTGTTTGCCATCGACCTGATAGAGTCGGCCGTGGCCGCGCTGGAATCGGCTAACCAGACGCTCCATGCCATCGTTGTAGGCTGGCCAAACTATAAGCATACCGCCAGTTCACGCGAACTGTTGATGCTGCTCGACAGCGAACCCTACAGCGAAGTCCCGGTTATATTTCTGAGCAATGACCCTGAGCTGGAAATTCTCAACTGGATGAGTACGCGGCGTAAATCGGCGCTGGTGCCCTGGGAAAACTACCAGGAAGTAGTTTCATCGTTGCAGACCCTGCTGGTACCCGAAGCTGAACGGCCCGATACGCGCGATAGCGCCGAAGATGAATATGAAACCCGCGTATTGTTTGTCGACGACTCCAACAGTATTCGGACATATTACCAGCGCCTGCTGGAGCGTAACGGTTACAAGGTTGAGACTGCTGATTCTGTTGGGCAGGCCTACCAGATTGCTGTCAGCCAGCCATTTGATATAGCAATTGTTGATTATTTCATGCCGGATGAAAACGGTTACGAATTATGTCAGCGCCTGCGTGATAATCCTGAAACAGCACACATCACTACTGCGGTGATCACCGGCACATACCTCGACCAGGTGATACGCGATTGTCTGAATGCCGGCGCGATTGAATGTATGTTCAAGAACGAGGCGGAAGAGCTGTTCCTGGCACGTGTGTCTTCTATGAAACGGCTTATTTCTGTACAGAAGTCGATTGAGAAACAACGTGAAAGCCTGGCTGCCATTCTTGAGTCTGTCGGTGAAGGTGTCTACGGTGTAGACCACGAGGGGCGTATCAGTTTTGTTAACCCGGCGGCACTATCAGTACTGGGTTATGACAGGACAGAAGACCTCATTGGTAAGATTGCGCATGAAAGTTTTCATTACCACGATGAAAAATCGCCGCGTGATGATGACAAATTGTTGCAGGCATATACCTCGGGCGAAGATCTGAAAAACTGGGAAACAACATTTCAACACCAGACAGGCAAAACAATTCCGGTGGATTGCACGCTGTATCCTCTGCATACCACTGAGAATATAGAGGGATCGGTGATTGCTTTTCGGGATATCTCCAATCAGAAAATGCTGGAAGAAAAATTGCGCTGGCAGGCAACGCATGATCATCTAACGGAACTCTATAAC
>JBATHJ010000440.1:0-1845 GCA_049666625.1 Gammaproteobacteria bacterium
GCCTTCGACTTCTGGATGGCCTGCATGGCCAATTAAAATAACATCGTCACCTTGTTTCGCATGGCGTGCGACTTCGAGGTGTACTTTGGTCACCAATGGACAGGTGGCATCAAACACGCGCAAGGTACGTAACGCGGCTTCACGTTGCACGCTTTGCGCTACACCGTGTGCACTAAAAATAACCGTGGCATAGTCAGGGATTTCGTCGAGCTCTTCGACAAATACAGCGCCCTTGTTGATCAGGTCGTTGACGACGTATTTATTGTGTACCACCTCGTGGCGCACATAAATAGGCGCGCCAAAAATATCCAGTGCGCGTTCGACAATTTCGATTGCGCGGTCAACACCCGCGCAAAATCCACGTGGATTAGCCAGGTAGACGTCCATTTTCAGGGGTCCTCGTGTATCTGCGCTTGTGCATTGTTAATGCCGAGAATCTCTACACTGAATACCAGTGACTGTCCGGCCAGCGGATGATTAAAGTCGACTTCGGCCATGTCGCCATGGATCGACTGCACGGTTCCGGGGATGTCATCGCCTTCAGGGGTGCCGAACATATACGTCAGTCCGGATTCAGGTTTGAGTTCTTCGGGAAAATCCGACAACGGCATGTCGTGAATATTATCTTCATCGCGTACACCAAAGCCCTGTTCAGGCGTTAGTGTTAATGTTTGTTTGTCGCCTTCCTTCAGTCCGAAGATGGCCAGTTCCATGCCTTCGGTCAGGTCACCGCGTCCCATCCTGACTTCAACCGGATCATCATCATAACTGCTTTCAATCTGCGTACCGTTAATTAGTTCGATGCTGTAATGCAGTAGCACCAGGCTCTGCATATTTATTTGTTCAGCCATTGGTTTTGTGTTCCTGAAACATATCCAGTATCAGCAGGCAGGCGCCGAGCGTAATCGCGGAATCTGCAATATTGAATGCCGGCCAGTGACTTGACTGGTAGTAAACGTCGATGAAGTCGATGACATGGCCAAATAGAATGCGGTCTATAACATTGCCGATAGCGCCGCCGAGAATCAGTGCGAGCCCGGCCGCAAGAATGCGTTTGTCGCTATCGAGGCGTTTTATCCAGACAATGAGGACGATACTGATAGCCACCGAGAGCACAGTAAAAAACCAGCGTTGCCAGCCACCGGCATCGCTCAGAAAACTGAATGCGGCGCCTTCGTTATACATCAGGGTAAAATTAAAACCCGGGAACACGGCGATCGACTTGTGATAGACGAGTTGTGCTTCGGCAAACTGTTTGCTCAGCTGGTCAAGCACAATGACCAGCAGGCTGAGTCCGTACCATTTCATCATCAGTTTTAACCTCAGGCAAAGTGGCGTGGTTCACCACCGCCGTCAACGTTATCTATGCAGCGGCCACATAACTCGGGATGCTGGCTGTGGGTGCCGACGTCTTCACGGTGATGCCAGCATCGTACGCACTTGGCGTGTGTAGATGCGCGCGCAAGAATTTGCAGGCTATCACCGCTTTCGAGTTTCACAGTGATGGCATCGTTGCCTGCCGAGTCCGGTGACTGGGTGTCTGCTTCAGACGTGATCAGCACAAAACGCAATTCGTCTTCGAGTTTGTTCAGGTCGGACTGCAAAGAACCGTTGCAATACAATGTGACTTCGGCGTCCAGAGATGATCCAATCTGGTTGCTTGCGCGCAAGGCTTCCAGCTGTTTGCTGACTGCGCTGCGTGTTTCCAGCACGCGAAACCAGAAATCCATATTCATCGCGTCATTGCTGTCGAGTTCGAACAAATCGGTATACCAGGTTTCAAGCAACACAGACTCACCGCGCTCACCCGGTATTTGCTGCCAGATTTCTTCGGCAGTAAAACTC
>JBATHJ010000441.1:0-2860 GCA_049666625.1 Gammaproteobacteria bacterium
ATCCCGCCGTCACCTTAATTATTAAGATCGGTAATCCAATGTATTGACATCATACTTGCGATTGAGCGTGGATTCCCGCCAGTAACATGAGGGAATGACGAAACTTGAAGTCCTTTGAGCCAGGGCGATGTCATTCGCTGGAAATACCTGGACAATAGTGAGACTGGTTCCTTGTATTTGTTATCTATTCTAGTCATCCGCCCGCCCTGTAATCATTGGTTATTCATCCAGACCGAAGAGATACTATTATGAAAGCCAGAGCTGCAGTGGCGTGGGCGCCGATAAAGCCACTCGAGATCGAACAAGTCGAAGTCATGGGGCCGAAGCAGGGCGAGGTGTTATTAAAGGTTGTCGCTTCGGGGGTGTGCCATACCGATGCTTTTACCCTGTCGGGTGAAGATCCGGAAGGCAGCTTTCCCTGTATTCTCGGTCATGAAGGCGGCTGCGAAGTGGTCGAAGTCGGGCCCGGGGTAAAAAGCCTGCAGGTCGGCGACCATGTTATTCCGCTGTATATCCCTGAATGCGGCGAATGCGAATATTGCAAATCAACCAAAACTAATTTGTGCCAGTCGATCGCGTCAACTGTATGGACCGGCTACATGCCCGATGGCACCCGGCGTTTTTCCAAAGACGGTAAAGATATTTTTCATTACATGGGCTGTTCCACGTTTGCTGAATACACCGTGGTCCCGGAAATCGCCCTGGCGAAAATCAATAAAGCTGCGCCGCTGGATAAGGTTTGCCTGTTAGGTTGCGGTGTCACCACCGGCATTGGCGCGGTATTGAATACTGCTAAAGTCGAGCCCGGTTCCACGGTGGCGGTGTTCGGTCTCGGCGGCATTGGTCTGTCCTGTATCCAGGGCGCGGTGATGGCCGGTGCCGAGCGCATTATCGGCATCGATATCAATCCTGATAAATTCAAATTTGCCAGACAGCTCGGCGCCACCGATTTTGTTAACCCGAGTGAGATCGACGGTTCCTTTGTACAATACATGCAGGATACGTTTAACGGCGGCCCTGACTATTCGTTTGAATGTATCGGTAATACCCATGTCATGCGAGACGCGCTGGAATGTACCCACATGGGCTGGGGCGTTTCCACGGTTATCGGTGTTGCCGGTGCTGGTCAGACCATCGAGACACGTCCGTTTAACCTGGTTGTTGGCCGCACCTGGAAAGGCACCGCATTCGGCGGCGTCAAGGGCAGGACCGAATTGCCGGGCTATGTTGAGCGTTATATGTCCGGCCAGATCGAAATCGACAGCCTGGTGACGCACACCATGCCGCTGGATGATATCAATCACGCATTTGACCTGATGCATAAAGGCGAAAGTATTCGCTCGGTGATTATTTTTTAAAGCTGAATACAGCGCATCAATTTACTGGCATCAATTCACCAGAATCAATTCACCAGAATCAGTCAGGGAATAAAGCAGCCTTATGCAACAGATTGAAAGCGTCAAAGAGTTCGGCGGTTATTTAAATCGTTATGTGCATGACTCTACCAGCTGCCATTGCGAGATGACATTCTCGGTCTACCTGCCGCCCCAGGCCGAGGCGGCTGAAGTGCCGGCCTTGTACTGGTTATCCGGTCTTACCTGCAGCGATGATAATGCACGGGTGAAAGCGGGCGCGCAGCGCTATGCGGCTGAGCATGGCATTGCACTGGTTTTTCCCGATACCAGCCCGCGCGGCGATGATGTAGCCGACGCACCGGATCGATATGATCTTGGCCAGGGCGCCGGGTTTTATGTAAATGCAACCCGGCCACCGTGGGCGGCGCATTACCAGATGTATGATTATGTCACCAAAGAACTGCCCGCCTTGCTGGAAGCAACGCTGCCTTTACTGGCCGGGGTGAAATCGGTCAGCGGTCATTCGATGGGTGGCCATGGTGCATTGATCTGCGCGCTTAAAAATCCGACGAGTTATAAATCAGTCTCTGCTTTTTCACCAATCTGCAACCCGGTCAACTGTGGCTGGGGCGCGGGCTGTTTTGACGCTTACCTGGGTGAAGACGAGAACAGCTGGCATACCTATGATGCCACCGCATTAGTCGATGCGGGCGCCAGGGTGGCTGATATCCTGATCGACCAGGGTACAGCGGATGAGTTTTATGATGAGAAGCAGCTGTTGCCGGAAAATTTTCAGGCCGCATGTGAGCGAGAAGGGCAGCCTGTCACACTCCGTATGCAGCAAGGCTATGACCATAGCTATCATTTCATCGCCAGTTTTATCGGTGAGCATATTGCTTATCATGCGAAAGCCTTGAAAGTATGATTTTAGTCAAAGGCAAAATCTGACCATTTGCCACAGAGGTCACAGAGAAAATCTTGAGTTCTAGCCCTGTCGGTAGCAGCAGTGGCGGCTGTGTTTATACCTCGTCTGGCGGCTCTATTGCGGCTTGAGATATATGGAAAAAACAAAAGCGGTCGGCGACAAACGACAACGGTGCGCTTTGATAATTGACTATCATTTGCCACCGAGCTTTTCACCGGCTCCTTTGCTGTGAGCTTGCCTCCGTACGGAAATTATCAATCACAATAATCTGGAAGAGTCTGGTAGCTGCCTTCACTTCTTGCTCTTCTGATTTCATCGCAATAGTCATCATGATAATAATCAGCGCCCACGCATCGACCAAAAACCATTTTCTGACCAATTGCATCATATTCTGACCAGGTGCCACCCCTGGCTGAACACGAAGCCATGTCATCCATCATGGCGCATCCGCTTACCAGGAATGCCAGTCCGCAAATAATTACGCCGATCTTCATTCTGAACATCTTATGTCTCCTTCATTATTGTCTTACGCAGATAACCCACAGCCTGCGTAATCAGTAAGCGTCCCTCACTAGTATGC
>JBATHJ010000442.1:0-4377 GCA_049666625.1 Gammaproteobacteria bacterium
ACCAGCACCAGGGTTGCGCTTAAAATTATACGAAGATTAAGTGACATGGTGCGTGGCCTTACTCGGTGTTGTCACACAGGGTGAAACGATAACCGCGGTTGCGCAGGGTTTCGATCGGTTGCAGCGAGCCATCCGGATCGAGTTTTTTGCGCAGGCGCCCGATCAGGACTTCGATCACGTTACTGTCGCGGTCATCATCGTGGGGATAGAGATAATCGGCCAGCCGGGTTTTCGACACCACCTCGGTCGAATGTCGCATCAGGTATTCCAGCATACGGTATTCGAACGCAGTGATATCGATCAGCGCATCATGCAGCAAAACCTGTTGCGTGGACGGCTTTAGCGTGATGCAGCCGCATTTGAGCTCGGTAGTGGGTGAGCCACTGGCGCGGCGCAATAATGCTTTCAGCCGGGCGAGTAATTCTTCCATCTGAAACGGTTTGACCAGGTAATCATCCGCGCCGGCTTCGAGGCCCTGGACTTTTTCCTGCCAGCGGCTGCGCGCGGTGAGGATTAACACCGGCAGGGTACTGCCGGCTTCGCGCAGCTTCTGGATAATTTCAATCCCCGACATGCCGGGCAGCCCGATATCGACAATTGCCGCGTCCAGCGGGTATTCGGTGGCAAAGAAATAGCCCTCGTTGCCCTCGGCGCTGGTATCGACGATATACGCCTCGGCTTCCAGCTGCGCGCGGATATCGGCCTGCAGCGCCAGCTCGTCTTCAATCACCAGGATACGCATGGTGCTAAACGCTTATCGCCCCGAGAGCACGTTGCCACTACTGGCATCGATGACGATGATGCGGACCTCGCCATTGGCGCTGAGCGATTTCACCCGGTAAACATTGCCTTTCTGTTTCACTGACAGAACTCGTCCCGGGTGCACCGACTGGGCTATCCCCACCGCCTGCTGCTGGCTGATGCCCGCCGTGCCTGGTTCGGGCGCAGCATACGCCGGCGCGCCGAACGCAAGGCAGAGCGCCAGGCAGAGTACCAGGCCAGGCGCCAGTAAATAAGTCAGCAGTGAGGTCGAGAAAATCGGTTTCATATTACAGTCCATCAGTGTTCACCCCGTGAAGCTTACACGCCACAGCGGGCAGAACCAACTGCGGCCGGCAGCACCCGGGGTTCGGGCGCGCACCGGCCGTAGCGGGGCAGCTTAGTCACGGAAAATAATGTCGACATTGTCCGTGTGCAGGCCAAGCATAAATCTCAGGTTACCCAGCCCGAGGTAATGCTGGTGGCCGTAGTCATGTACCACCGTGGTGGTGTGGTTGTGCACCGGGTGGCCATAACTGTGCACATGACCATGACCACGTCTGTCATGACCATACTGATGACGACCGCCACGGTTATAAGCGTACTTGTCATGGCCTTTTTTAGTATGGCCATAGTGATTGCCACGGTCATTATGTGAGCGTTTGTCAGCCTTGAAGGATTTACCGCCCTGTTGCGAATAATGGCCTTTGTCACCGCGATCGCCTTTATCCGCCATAGAAACAGCAGGCACCAAAGCCAGGCCGAGCGCCACAACACCCGCCAGGGGAAGGGTTTTCAGTGTAGTTAACAGTTTCATCTTCGTTCTCCAGATAAGTTGTAGATCACCGGGGTTATCCCGATGGTTGCACTTTATGCCTGGACGGCTGAATGGAAGCTGAACGAGTTTGGGCGTTATGTATCCGTGATGACAGTAATACTACTGTGTCTTATACGTCTTGCCTGGCATGCCGTCAGTCGTAGATTCCAGTCCCGACCGGCCCGCCATTTTCCTTTATACTTCTCGCGGGTACTCATGACTGGATGGATAGAGGGAAATACTGCTATGAAGCTTCGCCACGCGTGCCACTCACTATTTCTTGTTTTACTCCTGGTACCCGTATCAGCCCGGGCGCTCCAGCCTGACACCAGCCCCGGCTGGCACGACCTGAGCCTTCAGCACGACAGGCTGGAACGTCACTTCAGATATTTCATTCCGACAAATCTCGCCACGCATCCGGACCTAGTATTGTTATTCCACGGTGGCACCCAGAGCATGCGCAAAATTTTCCGTAAACGCGCCGGGGGTTCACAGGAATGGGAACACCTGGCTAGCGAAAATGGTTTTCTGCTGCTCACACCCAATGGTGTCAATCTTCGAAACGGCGATACCGAGGGTGATCGTCAAAACTGGAATGATTGTCGCGTCGCGGTTGAAGGTGATAATTCTGCATCGACAGCTGACGATATTGGTTTTGTGCGTGCGCTGATTGACTGGGCAAAAGTGCAATTCGATATTAATGAATCGCGGGTGTATACCACCGGGGCATCCAATGGCGGCTTGATGTCTTTGCGGCTGGTGACTGAGCTCAGTGACAGGATTGCGGCAGCAGCGGTGTTTATTGCGAACCAGCCGGTTGAGTCTGACTGTATAGCCCCGTTGCATCCGGTGCCCTTGTTCATGATGTCGGGCACGGAAGATCCACTGATGTTATGGGACGGCGGCCAGATACGGGACAAGGGCCCGGTGATGATGTCTGCACCAGCAACGCGGGATTTCTGGCTCGCGGTCAATCATGCCGATAAAACACGGGTGAAAACAGAACTGTTGCCGGATGTTGATAATATCAATAGCAGTGCGATCATTCGGAGTATCTATCCTGCACAACCGGGTGGACAGCCACTATGGTTTTATGAAGTGCGTGGCGGCGGACACACCATGCCTTCAATGAAATACGATGTGCCGTTTCTGGCGCGCGTGCTGGTGGGAAATCAGAACCGGGATCTGGAAGGCACGCACGAGGCCTGGACGTTCCTCAGGCAGTTTACAAAAGAATAAACTATGTGCCGGTGCAGGGCGTACCATGCGCACCCTGCGTATAAAAGAGTCGCGACCATCCAGTCAACGATTATTTTTTATTACTGATTATTCCGCCTCCATGCTTTCCATGTATAACCCCTGACGTGCCAGGCTGTTGAGGCGCGCACGTTTCAATAGCGCGGCCTGCGCGGCTTTGAGGTTTTCGGCCTTGCCCTGCCAGGCCTGTAAAACGGGTTGTTGCAGGGCGCGGCCGTAGGACAGACTTAACTGCCAGGGGCCACCGATTAAATTTATCGCGTTGAGGTTGGCGCTGGCTTCTTCCGGGCTCTGGCCGCCGGAGAGAAAATTAATGCTGGGTACGGCGGCGGGTATGGTACGACGGTATACGCGCAGCGTGGCTTCGGCTATCTCGACCGGGTCTGCAGTGCGGCAGGCCTTGCCGGGCAGCACCATGCTGGGCTTGAGAATCATGTGTTCAAGACAAACATCATGATGGTAAAGCGCATTGAACACCGCGTGCAGTACCTGCGTGGTGACGGCTTCGCAACGTTCGATATCGTGGTCACCGTCCATTAACACTTCGGGCTCGACAATGGGCACCACCCCCAGCTGCTGGCAAATGGCGGCATAGTGCGCCAGTGCTTCAGCATTGGCGTGCAGTCCGAGCGGCGTCGGGTTGCTGGCGGTAATGGGGTAGACCTCGCGCCACTTGGCAAAACGCGCGCCCAGTTCGATGTAGCCGGTCAAACGGTCGGCAAGGCCATCATAGCCTTTGGTAATAAGATCACCGGGCGCACCTGCGAGCGGCTCGGTGCCTTTGTCCACCTTGATGCCCGGTACGATTTTCTGTTGCCAGGCAACGTCCGGCAAAGGCTTACCCGCAGCATTTTTCTGGCCGAGGGTTTCTTCGAACAAAATAACACCGCTGATGAACTCACCCAGTCCGGGAGTTTCAAGCAACAAAGAACGATAGGCGCGGCGGTTTTCTTCGGTTGATTCGAGCTTGATGGCGGCAAAACGTTTGGCGATAGTGGGCGAGCTTTCGTCTGCGGCGAGTATGCCGCGACGGTCATCGACCATATCATTGATAGTTTGCTGTAATCTCTGGCGGGTATCCATAACAAGCACCTCCGTGCGATTCATGCTTAGGTTATATTACGCGCCTTTTTCGGCCAATGCTCAACAGGGCTTTCGGATTCGCACGGTCGTTCTTGATCCAGCAGATACAGTTGCTCAAAAAAATGACAGGGTTTCTGCGCTAATGTACTGGTGCTGCAAAATAGTCCCGCGTCAATTTATAAACCACCGGGCTGAGCAATAACAGGGCCACCAGGTTGGGGATCGCCATCAAGGCATTCAGCGTATCCGCCACCAGCCAGATAAAGGATAATTTTGCAGTCGCACCGATCGGTATCGCGATCACCCAGAGCACTCTGAATGGCGTAATCGCTTTTACGCCGAACAAATATTCCACGCACTTTTCACCGTAAAAACTCCAGCCGAGCAGGGTGGTGAACGCGAAGATGCTCAGGCCGAGAGTGACGATATAACCACCCACTCCGGGTAACGAGGTTTCGAAC
>JBATHJ010000443.1:0-4267 GCA_049666625.1 Gammaproteobacteria bacterium
GGCCGGGCATGAAACGGCCGGCACCAACGCAGGGAATGCATCACCTCGCGATTTATGTCAATCGCATGGATGAATGTCTGCAGTTTTATACCGGCCTGCTCGGAATGAAAATTGAGTGGCAGCCCGATGCGGATAATATTTACCTGACATCGGGCAGCGATAACCTGGCCCTGCATCGTGCAACCGAGCCAGTTGCTCGCGACCAGCAACAGGTGCTGGACCACCTGGGTTTCATCTGTCGTCGAGCGCAGGATGTCAACGACTGGTACGCGTATTTACTCAAGGCTGATGTAGAAATGGCGAGTCCGGTGAAGGAGCATCGTGACGGCGCACGTAGTTTTTATTGTAAGGATCCGGATGGCAACGTGGTGCAGATGATATATCACCCGCCACTGTCACAGGGATGATTTGTTGTAGTTTCTGACTGGGTGGTATTACATCATGAAAAACAAGCTTCAGTTGCACGGTTTTAATAACCTGACCAAAACCCTGAGCTTCAATATGTACGACGTCTGTTACGCGATGGGCGACGACGTAAAGAAATATATTGATTATATCGATGAAGAGTTCAACGCTGATCGCCTGACCAGAATACTCACCGAGGTCACGGAAATCATCGGCGCAAATATTCTGAATGTCGCCTACCAGGATTACGATCCGCAGGGTGCCAGCGTGACCATGCTGATTTCCGAAGAACCGGTAAACCTGGTCAAGCCCGAGAGCGTGGTTGCGCACCTGGACAAAAGCCACGTCACCGTGCACACCTATCCGGAAACCCATCCAACCGATGGTATCAGTACATTTCGTGCCGATATCGATGTATCAACCTGCGGGCTGATTTCACCGCTGCGTGCATTGAATTACCTGATCACCAATTTTGAAACCGATATTGTCACGGTGGATTACCGCGTGCGTGGATTTACCCGTGATATCGACGGTACCAAGCATTTTATTGATCACACTATTCATTCGATCCAGGATTTTATCGATGACGATATTAAATCCGAGTTCCAGATGGTGGACTTCAATGTTTACGGTGAAAAGATTTTCCACACCAAGATGATGCTGCGCACCTGGCAGCTGGATGATTACCTGTTTGGTGATTTAAGCAAGGATTATACTGAAGAAGAACGTGAAATTATCAGTGCACGCCTGAAGCATGAAATGGAAGAGATTTTCTATGGACGTAAATTACCCAAGTCGCCGGTATACAGTTCGACGGAATAATCAAGAACACCAGTAATCGTACTTACTGGTTTTTGTGCGCTGAAAATTCCCGGATGGATTCATTCAGAGATTAATTAATCTCAAACGCGATACGCCGCCGTGGTCATTACCTTCGACATCGCGCGCATGAGTTTTTTTACAGGTGAAGGCAGGACACTGGCGCCATTATCGATGGCGGTGGTCGCATGCCTGGCTTCATCAATTTGCATTTGTTGAAGTATGGCGCGGCTGCGCTCGTCTTCTTCCGGCAGCTGCTGCAAATGTGATTGCAGGTGCTCGACCACCTGGTGTTCGGTTTCGGCCAGAAAACCCAGGTTCCATTTATCCCCCAGTGCACCGGCGAATGCGCCGATCGCAAATGATCCGCAATACCACAATGGATTCAGCCGACTGGTGTGCGAGCCGAGTTCGTGCAGGCGGTTTTCTGTCCAGGCGAGATGGTCATTTTCTTCCGCGGCGGCCTGCTCGAGCTTGCTGCGCAACTGGGGGTTGCGCGCAATCATCGACTGGCCCTGGTAGAGCGCCTGCGCAGAAACTTCACCCGCGTGGTTTACCCGCATCAGCCCGGCGATATGATTTCGCGTGCTGTCATCGAGTGTGTGGTCGGCAATTTCAGCGGCGGGATAGGGGCGCTGCGTAACCACGGGTTTGCCGGCGACAGTGCGCATGGCAGTATCAAGGTGCATCAGCAAACGGTCGACGGCAGTGTAATCACGCATAGTCTGTATATTGAATGCAACACGGCGAGGGTGCAATATCCCGCCTGAGATTCATATCAGCCAGTTCGGGGAGCCACGTGCCATATTATAAGTACCACGTCTTTTTCTGTACCAACCAGCGCGAGGGCGGCGAAATGTGCTGTGAGCAGTTCAATGCCAGCGAAATCAGAGAATATGCCAAGGCGAGAATCAAGCAACTGGGCATGGCGGGCGAGGGTGGGGTGCGCATCAATACCGCCGGCTGCCTCGACCGCTGCGAGCTCGGTCCAGTCATCGTGGTCTACCCCGAGGCCGTCTGGTACAGCTATATCGACCGAGAAGACATCGACGAAATCATCGACCAGCATTTGTGCAAGGGCCAGGTGGTTGAGAGACTTTTAATATAACTACCTGAATACATTAAAAAATAACTAGAAATGTTAGGGTGGGCCAGGCGTCCGTTGTTAAGCACAGGCGGGCATGGATGGAGTGAAACTAAAGATTGTTGACAATAGAATAGATATATTATAACATTCTAATACATTGTCCCTTTGGGCAGTTTTTTTAACTCCTCCATCCTCCCTTTGGTGGTTATTTGCGCGGACTTCTTGTCCGCGCTTTTTTTTGTGCGGGTGCCGGGTAAAGTGCTTGTCTGTGCGGATGAATTTCTGTAACATTCCGCCTCTTTGTTTGTGCGACCTGAATTGCGCCGCAAGGCTCTGAAACGGTTCGATACACGATTAATAGATAACTCGGAATTCACCTGATGAAAACCATTAGTGCAAAAAACGAAACTGTACAGCGGGACTGGTTCCTGGTGGATGCCAATGGCAAGACCCTGGGTCGTCTCGCCACTGAGATTGCGCACCGCCTGCGCGGCAAGCACAAAACCATATATACACCTCATGTTGATACCGGTGATTACATCGTTGTTATCAATGCCGAGAAGGTCCGTGTCTCGGGCAACAAAACCAAAGACAAAATGTATTACAAGCATTCAGGTTACATCGGCGGTATGAAGTCGATTAATTTTGAAGATCTTATTAAAAAGGCGCCTGAGCGCGTTATCGAAACTGCGGTTAAAGGCATGCTGCCAAAAAACACGCTTGGTCGTGCCATGTTCCGCAAGTTAAAAGTATACGCAGGCGCAACTCACCAGCACGCTGCACAACAACCACAGCCACTGGAAATTTAAGGTATAAGCATGGCAGAGCAATATTACGCAACCGGTCGCCGCAAAACATCAAGCGCGCGTGTTTTCATGAGCACGGGCAGTGGCGACATCACTGTGAATGGTCGTCCGCTGGATGTTTTCTTTGGTCGCCAGACAGCGCGCATGATCGTGCGTCAGCCGCTTGAGCTGGTCGATATGAAAGACAAGATCAACCTCAACATCACTGTTACCGGTGGTGGTATATCAGGCCAGGCAGGCGCGATTCGTCACGGCATTACCCGTGCCCTGATGGAATATGATGGCAGTCTGCGTCCAGCGCTGCGTAAAGCAGGTTTTGTCACACGCGATGCACGCGAAGTCGAACGTAAGAAAGTCGGCCTGCGCAAAGCGCGTCGTGCTACCCAGTTCTCGAAGCGTTAATCTATCGCGTCACGACATCGGCTGCATGTTCGCTGCCAGTCTTGAGATCGAGATCCATTGGGGAATCGTCTAACGGCAGGACAGCGGACTCTGACTCCGCTAATCTAGGTTCAAATCCTAGTTCCCCAGCCAACCATAAAAAAGCTCCGATTACGGGGCTTTTTTATTTGCCTGGTTTTTTGTGGCCTTGAAGCGTTCCAGTGCGCGCTCGCGCGTGGTTTTTAAATCGACGACCGGTTTGGGGTAATGCTTCCCCAGTTTTATGCCGCATTCGCTTAATACGGTTGTGGGCGCTGTCCAGGGCTGATGCAGGTATTTGTCTGGTAAGGCCGCGATTTCAGGTATCCAGCGGCGAAGGTAGATGCCCCTGGGATCAAATTTTTCCGATTGCGTTACCGGGTTGAAAATTCTGAAATAAGGCGCTGCATCGGCGCCGCAGCCGGCGACCCATTGCCAGCCCAGGGTGTTACTGGCGAGGTCGGCATCCACCAGTGTATCCCAGAACCACGTCGATCCCTCCTGCCAGGGAATCAGCATATTTTTTGTCAACAATGAAGCGGCAATCATGCGCACACGGTTGTGCATCCAGCCGGTGTGCCAGAGCTGGCGCATGCCGGCATCAACCAGTGGGATACCGGTCTGGCCCTGTTGCCATGCCTTTAAATTACGCGCGTAGTTTTTTGCCCAGCGAAATTTTTCGAAGCGGGCATGTAATGGTTTATCGACGGTTTGCGGGTAGTGGTAGAGC
>JBATHJ010000444.1:0-2086 GCA_049666625.1 Gammaproteobacteria bacterium
AGGTTAATTCGCGCACAAAATGACAGTCATCACTTGCTGGTGGTTATGCGCCGAGTAGCGAACACGGATGGCGGGCAATGCCCGCCCTACCTGTCGCTAATGTGTAATCAAAATCCTGATTAAAAATTTTTCACTGATTACTTCACGCCATTGCTGGTAATAGCTCCCATTTATAAAACAATAATTTTGTTTTCCTCGGTGTTCTCTGCGCCCTCTGTGGCAAATTATTATTTTTATGAGATTTAATTCACTCGCGCAATGGCTGGCCTGGCAGGAAACACTGAACCCTGCTGAAATCGAGCTCGGCCTTGAGCGCATCGACCGTGTGCGCGAAGCTGCCGGTATTGCCGATCATTTCGACTGTCCGCTTATTATTATCGGCGGTACCAACGGCAAGGGTTCGGTGGTGGCCATGTTGCAGAGTATCGCCACTGCCGCCGGGCTGAAGGTGTGCGCCTATACCTCGCCGCACATTTCGCGTTATAACGAGCGCATACGAATCAATGGGCGTGATATTGATGACGCGCGTTTGTGTGAAGCGTTTGAGCGCATTGACCAGGCGCGCGGCGAGCAGCCGCTGACCTATTTTGAATTCGGCACTCTGGCAGCGCTGGATTTGTTTGTGCGTGCAAAACCCGACCTGGTATTGCTCGAAGTCGGCCTTGGCGGTCGGCTCGATGCGGTGAATATCATGCAACCCGATGTCTCGGTGATTACCTCGATTGATATCGATCATACCGACTGGCTGGGTGATAACCGCGAAGCCATTGGCTTTGAAAAAGCCGGCATTATGCGGCGTAACAAAACCGTGATCTGCGGCGACCCCGAGCCGCCGCTCACTGTGCTGCAACACGCGGTTGACCAGTCTGCGCATTTATCTGTCATCGGGCGTGATTTCCATGTTCGAAATACTACTGGCAGCTGGCAACTGGATGCCGCTAGCTTCAGCCTGCGGGATTTGCCATTGCCGGCGCTGGCAGGTGATTTCCAGCTGGGCAATGCGGCGACTGCGATAATGGCATTACGCGCGCTACAGCCGGCACTGCCGATTAAGCAGCAGCATATCGCCAGCGGCCTGAACAAGGTACAGCTTGCCGGACGTCTCGAGCAGTTGCGCGATGCGCCACAGGTGATCGTCGATGTCGCGCATAACACCCAGGCCGTCAGCGCTATCATTACGTATTTGAAAACCCGGGCATGTGGCGGTAAAACCCGCGTAGTCATCGCCATGCTGGCAGACAAGCCGGTGTCGGCAGTGATTGCACAGTTATCGCCACTGGTTGACGCCTGGTACAGCGCCGGCCTGACATCGGTTGGCCGCGGACTGGATGCAAACACCATGGCCAGCCTGATTCAGTCTGCGCCTGAACACACCGGCGATGTTAAACTCTGCGCCAGCGACACGGTCGAAGCGGCCTGCGCCGCGGCAGTGCACGATGCGGACCCGGACGATCGTATTATTATCCTGGGTTCGTTTTACACCGTGGCAGCCGCAAAACAGTTTTTTAGACCCGAGCCTGCACTACCGCCGGCAGATTAAAGTGAGCGATACACAGCTGATGGGAACAGAGTTACAACAACGCATTATCGGCGCCATAGTACTGGTTGCGCTCGGGGTGATATTCATCCCCGCGCTGCTCGATGGCTCAGGCTATCGCTCGCGCGAAGCGCGCACGATTGAGATACCTGCGCCGCCTGAATTCCCGCCGCTCAGCCAGACCCGGCTCGAGCCGATACCCACACCGGTCGATGCCAAAATCAAACAGGTGGAGAAACAGCAACAGCAGCAGGCACAGGAACCGGTGCAGGCCTGGGCACTGCAGGCGGGCACCTTCAGCTCAAAAGCGAATGCTGACAAGTTTGCCGCCGGGCTGAAGAAATACGGTCACGCTTATGTCGATGACATCATCATGGACGGCAAAAAAGTCTACCGTGTGCGTATCGGTCCCGAACTCGACAAGGAGCGCCTGCAGGTAGTGAGTGACAAGCTGAATAAAGACCGAAAAATCAAATCCTTCATCACCACGCACCCCTGACCGATAGATTGATGCTCAACGTAGAATCAGGCGGTCGATGGGCGTATAAT
>JBATHJ010000445.1:0-1503 GCA_049666625.1 Gammaproteobacteria bacterium
AACGCGCGGCATATCCAGGTAGGCGGCAACCGCATCCATCTGCGCGCGCGACACCCAGCCATCCTGGCGCTGTACGGCGTGCAATGCCGCCAGCACGGCCGAACTTTTCTGGTCTTCCGGGTAGTGGCTCAGCCAGCGATCGATCTCGGCCTTCACCGCTTCCGGCATGATGTAGTGTTCTTCTCTGTGTTCAGGCATGGTCATCTGTCCACCTCGCCGAAGACGATATCCTGGGTACCGATAATCGCCACCACGTCGGCCAGCATATGACCTCTCGACATTTCATCCATGGCTGACAAATGCGCAAATCCAGGCGCGCGGATTTTCAGTCGATAGGGTTTGTTTGCACCATCAGAAATTATGTAGGTACCAAACTCGCCCTTGGGGTGTTCAATCGCTGCATAGGCTTCACCCGCGGGCAAACAGAAACCTTCGGTGAACAGTTTAAAATGATGGATCAGCGATTCCATGTCGGCTTTCATGGTTTCACGATCGGGCGGCGTAATCTTATGGTCTTCGAGAATGACCGGGCCCGGGTTTTCGCGCAGCCAGTCGATGCATTGTTTAATAATGCGATTCGACTGGCGCATTTCTTCCATGCGGCACAGATAGCGGTCATAACAGTCGCCGTTGGTGCCGACAGGAATATCAAAATCCATGCGGTCATACACTTCGTAGGGCTGCTTCTTGCGCAAATCCCATTCCACGCCTGAACCGCGCAACATCGGCCCGGTGAATCCCAGCTCCATAGCACGTTCCGGTGTGACGATGCCGATATCGACCGTGCGCTGTTTCCAGATGCGGTTATCGGTCAGCAGGGTTTCGTATTCATCGACATAGGCCGGGAAGCGTGCAGTGAAATCTTCAAGGAAATCGAGCAGCGAGCCCTGGCGATTTTCATTGAGCTTGCGCACTTCACGTTCGTTATGCCATTTCGACGCCTTGTAGTGCGGCATGCTGTCGGGCAGGTCGCGCGCGACACCACCGGGACGGTAATAGGTGGCATGCAATCGTGCACCGGAAACCGCTTCGTAGCAGTCCATTAAATCTTCACGTTCACGAAAGGCATAGAGGAACATGGTCATGGCGCCGACATCGAGTGCGTGCGCGCCAATCCATAACAGGTGATTTAATATTCGCGTGACTTCATCGAACATCACGCGAATGTATTGCGCGCGTTCGGGGCATTCGACGCCGAGCAGTTTCTCGATGGCCAGCACATAACCGTGCTCATTACACATCATCGAAACGTAATCGAGACGGTCCATGTAACCGATGCTCTGGTTATAGGGTTTGCTTTCAGCAAGTTTTTCAGTCGCGCGGTGCAACAGGCCGATATGCGGATCGGCACGCTGAATCACTTCACCGTCCATTTCCAGCACCAGGCGTAATACCCCGTGTGCTGCCGGATGCTGCGGGCCAAAGTTGAGCGTGTAGTTACGAATTTCAGGCATTGCTGTTTTCCTGCTCGCCCTGACCGGGTTTTTCGGCCTGCGGTTTGTC